>CAMZLN010000017.1 GCA_947311465.1 uncultured Saprospiraceae bacterium | reverse complement strand
CATAACCCATAACCCACAACCCTCAACCCACAACCCTCAACCCACAACCCACAACCCTCAACCATTTCTAATAACTAATCTCCTCCCCATAATCATTCAAATAAAAAGGCAATGACCAAGTCGCTTTTAGCATAAAAATTAAATCCAAACGCTTTTTAGTATCATGTTGCATTGTATTGAAATCATAAGCTCTTTGATTTTTTGTAAATCCTTGAACAAATTCAATACCTGCAAAGAAATTAATCCTATTGTTCGGGCTTAAATATTGATATCCGATATATTCAGAAATCGAAAGCCCCCAAGTCAATCTATCATATCCATCAGCATAATCTCCTTTGACTTGAGTGACGGTGTTATTATCATCAAGAAGCCTTAATTTATGTACTAAAAATCCTGGTCCAACGGTGATTCTTATACCTGATCTACGATTTGTCTTAGAAACTGGAATCAATTTTCCAAAGTAAAAGGTTGAAGATAACCCTCTTTGCCGAAGAAAAACATTCGTAAGTAATTGATCGTTCCCAATTATTTGACCACTATCAGTTCTTAGGTTGGATAGCACATCTTCTTTAATCTTGGAACCAAATAGGAAATCATGATTATTACCAAAGATATAATTTTTTGGAGTGATAAAATCAAATCCAAGTCCAATATTTGAATTTACTCCAAATCTATCTGCAAAATCACCCCCAGGCAATTGAAGTCCATAAGAAGCATTAATGGTAAAAACTAACAAACTATCATTTTTCCGATTTTGAGCAAAACTACTAGAAATTGATACTAAAATAAGAAGAAAAAATAGCGATATACCTTTAATATTCATGTTTGAAAAACTAAGTTTAATAAAATTCGTAACAAATTTAATAAAATAAGTAAGGAACATTGTTAAAATCAGCTTATATTTGCATCTGGAAAAATAATAAGGTACAGAAAAATAAGCTTTTGTTCCTTAGATGACAAAAAATAAATTCAAAACTATAATTACAATGAAAAAAGTATTAATTACTGGCGCAGCTGGGTTTTTAGGGTCGCATTTGTGCGATAGATTTATTAAGGAAGGATATTTTGTAATCGGAATGGATAATTTGATTACAGGAGATATGAAGAATATTGAACATTTATTTCCTCTAGAGAATTTCAAATTTTACAATCATGACGTATCAAATTACGTGCATATTCCTGGAGAATTAGACTATATATTGCACTTTGCATCACCTGCAAGTCCAATTGATTATTTGAAAATGCCTATTCAGACTATGAAAGTGGGGTCTTTAGGAACTCACAATTTATTGGGATTAGCGAAAGCGAAAGGCGCAAGAATGTTGATTGCTTCTACATCTGAAGTCTATGGAGATCCATTGGTACATCCGCAGCCAGAAGATTATTGGGGAAATGTGAATCCTATTGGACCAAGAGGTGTGTATGATGAAGCAAAACGATTCCAAGAAGCAATTACAATGGCATATCATACTTTTCACGGTGTAGAAATCAGAATTGTTAGAATATTCAATACTTATGGACCAAGAATGAGAGTGGACGATGGTAGAGCATTGCCAGCTTTTTTTGCACAAGCAATTAGAGGAGAAGGAATTACGGTATTTGGAGATGGATCTCAAACAAGGTCATTCTGTTATGTAGATGATTTGGTTGAAGGTATTTATCGACTTTTACATAGTGACCACACGATGCCTGTGAATATTGGAAATCCTGTTGAGATCACAATTAGCCAGTTGGCAGAAGAAATTATTGAATTGGTTGGAAATCCAAAAGCAAAAGTGATTTATAAGGATTTGCCAAAGGATGATCCGAAAGTACGTCAGCCTAATATTACGTTAGCAAAGAAAGTATTGGATTGGGAACCAAAGGTAACAAGAGAAGAAGGATTGAAAATTACTCATGACTATTTTAAGACGGTTGTAAAATAAAAGTTGTATGAAAAATCAGACAATTATAATTACTGGAGGTGCAGGATTTATTGGATCTCATTTAGTAAGATTAATGGTTAATAAATATCCAGATTATAAAATTGTAAATTTGGATGCATTAACTTATGCAGGGAATTTGGAAAATTTGCGTGATATCGAAAACAAACCCAATTATGTGTTTGAAAGAGGAGATATCACAGATGCAGATTTTGTGTCTTCAATTTTTAAGAAGTATAATCCAGATGGAATTATTCATCTAGCTGCTGAGTCACATGTGGATCGCTCTATCAGTAATCCGATGAGTTTTATTCAGACCAATATTGTAGGAACTGTTACATTATTGAATGCAGCAAAACATCATTGGGCGGATAATTTTGATGGGAAGCTGTTTTATAATGTGTCAACAGATGAAGTGTACGGTACATTAGGCGATACGGGACTCTTTACGGAAACAACATCGTATGATCCTCGTTCTCCATACTCGGCATCGAAAGCAAGTACAGATCATTTAGTAAGAGCATATTTTCATACTTATGATATGCCTATTGTGATTTCCAATTGTTCCAATAACTATGGTCCCAATCAGTTTCCTGAAAAATTAATTCCTTTATTTATCAATAACATCAAGCATAATAAGCCTTTGCCAATTTATGGAGATGGTAAATATACAAGAGATTGGCTGTGGGTTGAAGATCATGCTGTAGCCATTGACTTGATTTATCATAAAGGTAAAAATGGAGAAACCTACAATATAGGTGGACACAACGAATGGACAAATCTTGATTTGATTGGTCTTTTAATTAAAGAAGTTGATAAGCAATTGGGCAGACCTGAAGGCAAATCCAAGGAATTGATTACTTATGTGAAAGATCGTGCAGGTCATGATAGACGATATGCGATTGATGCATCAAAGGTTCAAAATGACTTAGGTTGGGTACCTTCTTTACAAATGGAAGAAGGAATGGCGCTGACTGTAAAATGGTATTTAGATAATATGGATTGGATGGATTCAATTACATCAGGAACATACCAAAAGTATTATGAAAATCAATATGAAAAACGATAACAAAATTCAAAACGAATAACCAACCGATTTTAATTACGTCAAACTATGAAAAAAATATTATTGTTCCTCCTATTTTTAAATGTATTTGTCATTGTTACAAATGCACAAGTAGTGGATTTGGGGTCTGCACAAAAAGAACTATCAAAGAGGGGTATCTCAGAAGAAGATTTTCGAACCAAAATGCTTGAAAGAGGTATCGACATTGATCAAATCGATCCCGCCGATTTACCATCTATTGAGAGTACAATTGAAGAGGTAGTTGCTGAATTGGAATTGGAAAAGAAGAATATGGAATTATTGGCGGAAGTGGATACTGCTAAGGTTGAAATTTTACAAGATACTTTAGTGACCTTATCTGATGTTGATACGACTAAAAATGATACTTTAGTCATAATTGATGCGCAAGATAGTGAAGATGATGAACAACAAGATAAAAAAGTAGTCAATATTTATGGTCAACATATTTTTGTTAATAATATAGTGTCTCCAATCCAAATATTTGATAGTGGTCATCCGACAGATGGTTATGTCTTGGGATCGGGAGATAAATTGACTGTTTTGATTTGGGGAGCATCACAAGAGAATGCTACTTTTGAAATCAATTCACAAGGTTATATTCAACCTACTAAAATGCCTAAAATCAGTTTAAGTGGTTTGAATTTTGCTGCGGCAAAACAGTTAATTCGAAATAGATATAGTCAATATTTTAAGTTTCGTAATGAAGAGTTTGACGTAGTTTTGCAATCATCAAGAAATATTACAGTTAGTATTATTGGAGAAGTTGAAAATGCGGGTAGTTACAAATTTCCAGCAGTAAATACTGCTATTAATGCCATAAGTGCTTCTGGTGGAATGCTTGATTTAGGTGGAGTTAGATCTATAAAGTTGATTCATTCTGATGGAACAACAAAAATGATTGATATTTATGAGTACTTATTAAATCCTGCCAAAGCTTATGATTTTTTCCTTCAAGATAATGATTACATTTTTGTTCCTGTTGCGGGAACAGTTGTTGAAATTGAAGGCTTAGTAAATCGTCCATTTAAATATGAAATGAAAGACGGTGAAGGGATGAAAGATTTGATTAAATATGCAGGTGGTTTTGGACCCAATGCTTATAAAAAACTGATTCAGGTGAAACGATTTACGGACAATGAATTTGTAATTGTTGACATTGATTATACTGAATTGGAAAAATCAGGTAAGCAATTTAAATTAACAAATGGAGATGTAGTTATTGTAAAACCAATTCCTGACGAGTTTAGAAATTTTGTTACCATTACAGGGGCTGTAGAACAATCGGGTGATTATGAATTCAAGAAAAATATGAGAATCAAAGATTTAATTTCAAAAGCGAAATTGAAGGATGATGCAAGATTGGATGATGTATTTTTAGTTAGAGAAAATAGTGATAAAACTAAATCTTACATGAAAATTAATTTGGAAGAAATTGTAAATGGAAAATCTGAAAATATTCTTTTACAATCGAAGGATCAATTGATTATTTATTCTTTGGCAAATTTTAAAGACAACGAAGTATTTGTAGTTGAAGGAGCAGTGAGAAATCCAGGTGAACATCCATTTGATAACTCTGGAAGCTTGAGAGTAAGTGATGCCATTACGATGTCTGGTGGATTATTACCTATTGCTGCAGATTTTGCGTATATTTATAGAAATGATCCAGATAATCATCGGTTAAGACAATATTTAAGAGTGAATGTTGCTGAAGTTTTAGCAAATCCAGAATCATCAAATAATGTGGTTCTAAGACCTTTTGATAAAATTATTATATATGATTATGCAAGTTTTGTTGATGAAACCTATATTACTGTGGATGGGAGTGTACGAAAACCAGGGCAATTTTTATATGATAGAACTTTAACTTTAAGAGATGTTTTGACTTTTGCTGGAGGTCTAAAAAGAGAAGCGGACTCAAAACGGGTTGAATTGTCAAGGGTTGTAATTAGTAGGGATAATCAAACCAAGACTATTGTTTCAATTTTAACTGTAGATGAAAATTATTTGGTTGATGGTGAAGAATTCAATATCGAACCTTTTGATAAAGTATATATTAGATCTGCTCCAGAGTTTGAATTGCAGCAAACTGTTGTTATTAGTGGGGAAGTTGCTTTTCCTGGAAAATATGATTTAGTAAATGATAATGAACGAGTTTTCAATATAATTAAAAGAGCTGGTGGTGTAACAAAAGAAGGTTTTGCTTCAGGGGCTACACTTTATCGTCTTTATGAATCTATTGGGTATATTGTAATGGATTTGGGAGAAATTCTTAAAGATCCAGAATCTAAATATAATTTTATTCTTAGAGATGGTGATATTATTGAAGTGCCTAAGCAAAAAGATGTGGTAACGATCATGGGGGAGACCAAAGCACGAGAGATTTACCCAGATAAAATTTTGATGACAGGCAAATTTAACGTTCCATTTGAAGGTAGAAAGAACGCCAAATGGTATGTAGATAATTATGCTGCTGGAGTTGGAAAAGAAGGGCGTAGCCGTTTAATTACGGTCGAACAACCCAACGGACAAATAGAACGAACAAAAAATTATCTATTGTTTAAAATTTATCCTAAAGTACAAAAAGGCTCAAAAATAACCGTTGGTAAAGTAGTGAAAACGGAAAGACAAAAGAAACAGGACAAGAAAGAAATCGATTGGGCAAAAGTTGTTGCAGATGCTATCGGACAAGCAACGGGTGTTTTATCTTTGATATTATTGATTCAGCGGGTCAATTAAGTATAACTGCTTATAATCAATAGTCCGTTAGGAATTAAGCTGTAAATTTAATGAAATTCATACTAAAACACTATTATTGATTTTTTTTTATCAAGTTAGGTTATTTTTCAGAGTTTGATTTAATTATTTGAATAAAATTTCCTTAATAAATGAATCTAGTTTAATGGAACTAAAAAAGGATGATAGAGTAAGTTTT
>CAMZLN010000016.1 GCA_947311465.1 uncultured Saprospiraceae bacterium | reverse complement strand
TTTATAATTTCATCTTTTAAAAAATTGTTTTTAATTTTATAAAAGATGAAATTATAAACCAATTAAACGTTTTAAAAGAAAAAAACCAATTAAAAATACCAGATATATACCAAGAAATTATTGAAAATATTAAAGGCAAAACCTTTGGTGAAAAAGACAGTGATAATGTAAAAATATTTACAAAATAATATTGAACAAGTTTAATAGTAGTTACAATTAATACAATAAAATGAAAAACACTTTAGCGCATATTTTCTTTATCTTTTTAGCACTTTCTACAAACGCACAAGTAGAAGTAATCGATAAAGTAATCGGAACCATAGGAGGAGAATACATCTTGCTATCAGAAGTTCAAGAACAAAAGAAACTAATTGAATCACAACAAGGATTTCTTGATGAGAATGCAGAATGCATGATTCTAGATAATGTTTTAGCTCAAAAATTATTACTCAATCAATCAAAATTAGATAGTATTGTAGTATCTGATGAAGAGATAGAAACACAACTAGATGCCAGATTTGAAAGAATTTTAGCATATATGAATAATGATGTGAGTCAATTTGAGTCTTATTATGGGCAAACAATGGCAGAAGTTCGAAATCAATTTCGAGAAGATTTAAAAAGTCAGATACTTGTAGAAAGAATGCAAGGACAGATCATGAGTAATGTAAAAATTACGCCAGCGGAGGTCAAAGCATTTTATAAAACGATACCAAAGGATAGTCTACCCTATTTCAATTCAGAAGTAGAAATAGGAGAAATAGTAAAAAGTCCAAAGGTAAATAAAGTAGAAAATCTAAGAGCACTAACGACCATCACTGAGATTCGAGCTAAAATAATGGCAGGTGAAAAATTTGAAGAATTAGCCGCTATTCATTCTGCAGATCCAGGGTCTGGGAAAAATGGTGGAGATTTAGGTTGGGCAAAGCGTGGAACTTACGTACCCGAATTTGAAGCAGCAGTTTATACATTAGAGCCCAATGAAATTTCTGAACCTATTGAAACAGAATTTGGATACCACATCATTCAGTTGCTAGAGCGTCGAGGAAATACGGTACACGCAAGGCACATTTTGATAAAACCAAATATCACAGATGCAGATAGAGAATTGGCGAAGCAACAGCTAGATTCTATCAGAAATGTTATCATATCAGACTCTTTAAATTGGTCAATGGTGATTAAGAAATTCTCTGACAAAAAATCTGCTAGTTATAATAATAATGGAAACTTAAGAAATCCAAAAACAGGAGATGTATATTTTGAAATTGGAGATTTGGATCCTGATATGTATTTCACAATAGATACAATGCAGGTTGGAGATATTTCACACCCATTAGAATTTATGAATCAGTCTGGAGAAACTTCTTATAGAATCATCAAATTGAAATCAAGAACGAATCCACATAAGGCAAATTTACAACAGGATTATTCTAAAATTCAAAAAGCAGCTTTAGAGTCAAAAAAGAATATTTATATCAATGATTGGGTAGAAGAAAAAGTTAAGTCAACTTTTGTGAAGATAGATCCAATGTTTCAGAGTTGTGAGATTGTTGATAAATGGGTTAAGAAATAACTTGGGGACAAGGTAATGTAATAAGGTGAGCAGAATTGCCAACTCAATGCTTAGTTGAGCAAAAATCTATTGAGAAGAAGATCAACACTCACTCTATAAAATAAAAGGACAATCTAGAAAACTAGATTGTCCTTTTGTTTTTAATTCAATTTTCGCTCATCGAACTACTCATAGAAATTTTACTCAACTCCGTGCATCAATTTCTTAATCACAGGACTTAATACTATTGCAAGTAATCCAAGTGCCATTGGCACTATTGTAAAGATCATAAAGAAATAGGACATTGAATGTGTTTCGGTTATAGCTTCAATCTCACCACCCATTTTTCCTGCGGTTTTGTTTCCAATGGCTACTGCGATGTACCAAATACCAAACATTAGTGCAATCATACGACCAGGAACCAATTTACTGATATACGATAACGCCACTGGCGACAAACACAATTCTCCCAAAGTATGGAAGAGATAAGCGATGACAAGCCACATGATGCTCACTGATGCCACTTCAGCACCTTGCGGAATAGACATAGACCCAAACGCAAGAGCGCCAAATCCTACACCCAATAAAATCAAGCCCAATCCATATTTAACGGAAGCTGCTGGATTGTATTTACTTTCCCACCACTTTGAAAAGAAAGGAGCGAACATAATAATAAACAATGAATTTAATATTGAAAACCAAGAAGCGGGTATTTCTACTTCATTCTCTTTTATCCTCTTGACCTTGGCTTTTATTACTGGGGATGCAGCAGCAGAAAGATTTCTAACATTTGCAGATTTCTCTTCATTTAAGAAAATAAATTTCTTTTTGACTTGTAATAAATTCAAATCTGCACCTACATTCATCAAAATAGGTTCAATGATACTTTGCTCACGTTGCACTAATTTTGCTCCAGCAGGAATTTTAGTTGACTCCGTAACGGCTTCAAAACTAGATTTTCCATCTTCCACTGTTTCAATTGCAGTATATTCTACCACATAGGAAGTAGAACTAAAGTCACGATTAATCATCCAAAATACAATCATCCAAATCACCAAGAAACTTGATCCCAAGATAATATTCGATAACCTGAATTTCGTAAAAGTTTGCTTGAATAATAAATAAAGCACCCAAGTGATTATTGCAATAGGAACAACGGTAATAATTACATTGAAAATATTAAAAACAATTGCCCAATTACCAGACATTATTCGATTACTATAGTTCTTCGCAAAAATAGTCATCGACCCCCCTGCTTGCTCAAAACTTGCCCAAAAGCAAACGGTAAATACAGCAAATAAAACGATAGCCAACATCCTATCTCGAGTCTGTTTAGGATATCTAAAAATTCTAGAAAAGATTAAGAATAAAAATGTTCCAACGCCAAATAAGATATAATAATTAGCATAGTCCACACCACCAATCTTCAAGAAATTCATATCAGCAATAGCAGACAAAGGATCATTAATCACCCAAGAAACGCCAATAATTGAACAAATAGCAATCAAGGCTTTGTCTAAGGTCGTAAAAGGATTTAGTCGATCTCCTTCAAATTCTAATATAGGTTCTTCCACTTCTCCAGCATCATTTTTCTCTGGAGCCAATCCAATATCACCAAAGATATCTTGCGCAAAATAAAATTGCAACATCCCCATAAACATAAAGATACCTGCCATACCAAAACCATAACTCCAAGAAACTTTTTCCCCTAAATATCCACAAAGTAATATTCCAAGGAAAGCTCCTGCGTTTACCCCCATATAGAAGATAGTATAAGCGCCATCCTTTTTCTCGGGCGTATCCTTATACATGTGTGAGATAATAGATGTCATATTCGGTTTGAAAAGTCCATTACCGATAATCAATAATCCAATACCAATATAGAGGAACATGTGATCAAACTCCATTGCCATGGAAGCATGCCCCATAGTCATAATAATAGCTCCAAACACCACTGCCTTTCGATAGCCTATAAAATTATCTGCTAGATATCCCCCTAAAATAGGCGTCAAATAAACCATAGCAGTATAGGTGCCATATAAAGCCAAAGCTTGTTTACTACTCCAATCCCATCCACCAATTCCAATGGAACTCATAAGGAAAAGCACCAAAATTGCTCTCATTCCATAATAGGAAAACCTTTCCCACATCTCCGTAAAGAATAGGACAAATAACCCAGCCGGGTGTCCCAACACGGTACTTTCAAAAATGTTATTCTTCGAATCACTCATAAACTTTGTTTTTATTTTTTAATGAGTTCAAATATACGCAAATAAAATAGGAAATTAATAAATGGACAAGATTAAGGCATTAGTTGCTTATAAAATGCATAAAAAATTGCGATAAAATCTAATACTACATTCCCACATTACACTTCAAAAGTAAGCACAGGTAAACACCGATATTAACAAAAGTTTAAAATCAATCAAGATAGACTCCCAAAATGTAATTTCATTGCCTTTTAACTGACATTTCATCATTTTCAAAATCATTTTAATAAAATTCACCCTATATTGAATAAAAAAAATATGGAATCAATCAAATTTAACATACCAAATCCTTGTCATGAAGATTGGGATAAAATGTCACCTAAAGATCAAGGAAGACATTGTAATGCTTGTCAGAAAATAGTTGTGGACTTTACAAATATGTCCGACCATGAAATATTCAAATACATAAAAACGCATTCGAATCAACGCATTTGTGGTCGCTCTAAAACATCACAGTTAAATAGAAAAATGAGTTTTAAAAAAGATAACCCTATATTTTACAAAGCTGCTTTGGTAGCAATTTCTATTTCCTTTATCCCAATTCCTATCCTAAGTCAAACAGAAATCTCCAATATCGAAGCAATCGCAAAATTTCCAAAAAAGAAATTTATAATTTCAGGAGTGATTAACGAAGATGATGGAACTCCTGCGATATCTGCCAATGTAGTCTTTTCTAAAAATGGTGCTTTTATTATTGGAGTAGCAACTGATTTTGATGGACGCTTTAACCTTGAACTTGAAGGAGAAACATTGAGTGAGTTTGAAATGAAAATTTCTTATCTCGGTTTTAAAGAAAAGATTATTTATCTTCAAGACCATGCGTCTTCTATTCATGAAATACAAGTTAATTTGCATGAAAAAAACGACATCTTCTCCCCAAACATGGTCGTTTCAGGAAACATTATTCCCGTCATTCAAAACGACAATAAATTATCAAAATCTCAAAACATTCAAAAACGCTATAAAATTACAGGAATTGTTACAGAACCAAATGGAGATCCTGCGATTTCAGCCAATATATCCCTTTTTCAAAACGGTCAATTTATCAAAGGAGTAGCTTGTGGATTTGATGGGAAATATCAATTCGAAAATATCGAAAAAGGAAATTATGAGATAAAAGCTAGTTATGTAGGGTTTCCTGATAAAAACATTCCTAATATCCAAATATCTCAAGATACTCAAATTGATGTTACTTTGGAAGAAGGTGCAATTACTGGAGATATCATTGTTGTTCAAGAATCGTATTTAAAACGACTGTGGAGAAAAGTAAAAAAGTAATTTTGTCAATATTCCTTACTACATTTTTAAAATTACAATCTCTATAAAATCCACCTTTTCTCCCAAATAAACCCTAATTTTGCCAAAAATTAGAAAAGATGGGTAGAAATAGAAAAAAGAAAATCATAGAAAATTTAGAAATTGTTGGAATCGCTGACAAAGGCAAGGGAGTGGCAAGAACAGAAGATGGTGTTGTCGTTTTTGTAGATAAAGTGATTCCTGGCGATGTTGTGAATGTCTTAATTAAAAAAAAGAAAAAGGCCTATATGCAAGGCTTTCCTGTCCATTATCATAAATATTCTGATTTACGAATTGAACCTTTTTGTGAACATTTCCAAGTTTGTGGTGGTTGTAAGTGGCAACATTTAGATTATGAAAAACAATTGGAATTTAAAGAAGGTATCGTTTTTAATGCATTGAAACGAATTGGAAAAGTAGCTGACCATGAAGAAATCCCAATCAAAGGCTCAAATCCAACTACCTTTTATCGTAATAAATTGGAATTTTCTTTCTCTAATAAAAAATGGTTGACAGCGGAAGAAATCAAAACAGATATTACCAACGAAGAAAATGTACTAGGTTTTCATCCGCAAGGCGCTTTTTCTAAAGTGATTGATGTTAAAAAATGTCATCTACAACCCGAGCCTTCTAATAAAATCCGTCTAACGGTAAAAAAAATCGCTATTGAACAAGGGTTAGCTTTCTTTGATATTGCTAAAAACGATGGCTATTTGAGACAAATCACAGTCCGAACATCTAGCTTGAATCAAAATATGTTAATTGTTGGGTTTTATACAGATGATGAAGAAAGTCGAGTAGCATTTTTAGAAGCAATCAAAGAAGCTGTTCCAGAAATCACTTCTTTATTTTATTATATCAATGCCAAAATGAATGATTTTTCTCTAGATTTAGAGCATCATCACTATGCAGGTAAACCTTATATTGAAGAAATGCTCCGAGATGTAAAATTCCGCATTGGACCGAAATCATTTTTCCAAACCAATCCTAATCAAGCCGAAGCATTATTCAATATTGTAGAAGAAATGGCTGATTTAGATGGCAGTCAAAATGTCTATGACTTATACACAGGCACAGGCAGTATCGCCTTGTATATTGCACATAAATGTAAACAAATCGTGGGAATCGAAGAAGTAGAGCCTGCAATCGAAGATGCTAAAATCAATATGAAAATCAATAATATTGAAAACGCAGTTTTCTATGCAGGTGATGTGAAAAATATTTTAACCAAAGATTTTGCTGTACAACATGGCAAACCAGATGTATTGATTACAGATCCACCAAGAATTGGTATGCATCAAAAAGTTATTGACTTATTATTAGAACTTGAAGCTCCAAAAATCGTTTATGTAAGTTGTAATCCAGCCACTCAAGCCAGAGATGTTCAATTGCTTTCTGACAAATATGATTTGGTAAAGATTCAACCGGTAGATATGTTTCCGCATACGCATCATATTGAAAATGTTGGATTATTGATATTAAAGCCTGAGTTCAAATAAGCATTTGCACTATTAAAAAAGAGATTTATCAAAGAAAAATAAATAAACTAAGCTGATGACCACAGAAGAAAAACTTCAACAACTCAAAATTGAATTAAAACCCTATTTTCCAAAAATAATAGAAGCTGGAAAAGTGATTTTAGATCAAGAAGTTTCTAAATACCCAATATTTGTTGTTCATAAAGAAATCATTAACATTGGAGTACCTATTATAAAAAAAGACGATATATGCCTTTGGTCAATTAATGCATCTACCCTTGAAGAATTTGCTATAAAGAAAATTGTCGATATGGATAAAGTGAAAAACTTCCAATCAGCTTACAAAGATCCTGAAAAATTCTTCTGTTTTTTTGTTTTAAATGATTTAGGCTCGAACTTTGTATTCATTCCTATTGAAAAATAATATTGGGTATTTAGAAACTTCTTGATCTAAAATCACTTTTCCAGCTTCTATTATTTTTGGAAAATAGGGTTTTAATTCAATTTTGAGTTGTTGAAGTTTTTCTTCTGTGGTCATCAGCTTAGTTTATTTATT
>CAMZLN010000015.1 GCA_947311465.1 uncultured Saprospiraceae bacterium | reverse complement strand
TGAATATGCGAATGGGGGTATTATTGGAAGTGCGTTTATTAGGGCATTATCGAAAGATGGAACGATACATGAGAAAATTGTTCGGTTTATTGACAGCATTCCTAATTCTACATTCCCAATTCCTAATTCAACAAAATGCTGTCAATAAACCGAACAATTTTCTCATGTATCGTTCCATCTTTCGATAATGCCCTAATAAACGCACTTCCAATAATACCCCCATTCGCATATTCACAAACTTTTGAAAATGATTGATGATCCGAAATCCCAAAACCCACTAATTTTGGATGCTTGAGATTCAATTGATTGATGCGTTGAAAATATGCAGTTTGCTCATTTGAAACACCAGATTTTCCACCTGTGATGGCTGCACTGGATACCAAATAAATAAAGCCCCTTGTCAAATCATCTATTTTTCTGAAACGATTATCATCTGTTTGTGGCGTTCCTAAAAATGTGATACCTAAATCCAATTCTTCAAACAAGTTTTTATAATTTTCTTCATAAACATAAATAGGCATGTCAGGAAGAATAACGCCATCAACACCTACGGATTTACATTTTCTGAAAAATGCTTCTTCACCGTATTGCATGACTTGATTGAAATAGCCCATCAGTATAATTGGAATATTGGACTGTTTTCTAATTTCCATAATTTGATCAAAAAGAAGATTCACATTCATTCCGTTTTTCAAAGCAATTTGTCCACTCTCTTGAATGGTCGGACCATCTGCCAACGGGTCAGAAAAAGGCATGCCTATTTCTAAAAGATCAGCACCATTTTTTTCTAATTCTAAGGCAATCTCAATCGTATCATCTAATTTAGGATATCCAGCAGTGAAGTAAATATTCAATATATTATCTTGCTTTTTTGTAAATAATTCATCTATTCTGTTCATGATTATTATCGTTTAAATTTAAACTTATTCCTATTTTCTCATCTTTTTTGATAAGTTGATAAAAGATGAGTCGTTTCTCCAAAGTCGAAACTTGATGAGTTGATATTCCAAAACGTATTTCTTTTTTCAAAATAATCTGTACACACACATCTAATTAGTTCTCATCTTCTCATCTAGATTTTGCTTTCGCAAAATTGACTCATCTTCTCATCCAATATGTTTAATATAAGTTTCCAAATCCTTATCCCCCCGCCCAGACAGATTCACCACTACAATCTCATTTTTATGAAAAGTCATCTTTTCAAGGGCAGCAAAGGCATGAGCAGATTCCAATGCAGGAATAATTCCTTCTAATTTTGATAAGAAATATCCCGCTTTTAAGGCTTCATCATCTGTGACTGAAATTGCATCTGCTCTTTTTGTATCAATCAAATGTGCATGAAGTGGACCAATTCCAGGATAATCTAACCCCGCAGAGATAGAGTAGGGCTCAATAATTTGTCCATCATCCGTTTGCATTAAAAAGGTACGACTTCCATGGATAATCCCTTTTGTTCCTAGCACACTTGTTGCGGCAGAATGCCCAGAATCAATACCCAAACCAGAAGCTTCTACCGCAACTAATTTTACTGATTCATCATTTAAAAAATGATAAAATGCACCAGCTGCATTACTCCCACCACCTACACATGCTATGATGGTATCGGGTGTTTCTTTTCCCGTTTGCTCTTTTAGTTGCCAACGCATTTCTTCACTTATTATGGATTGAAATCTTGCAACCATGTCAGGATATGGATGTGGACCAACAACAGAACCGATAATATAAAATGTATTCACAGGATTGGCAATCCAATCTCGAATCGCTTCGTTTGTAGCATCTTTCAAAGTTTTACTGCCACTCAAAGCGGGTCGAACTTCGGCACCCAACATTTTCATTCGTGCAACATTTGGCGCTTGTCTTTTGATATCGACTTCACCCATATA
This sequence comes from uncultured Saprospiraceae bacterium, assembly GCA_947311465.1. Classification (GTDB taxonomy): domain Bacteria; phylum Bacteroidota; class Bacteroidia; order Chitinophagales; family Saprospiraceae; genus CAMZLN01. Next base: position 5,781 of record CAMZLN010000015.1, on the reverse strand, counting down.
CACGATACACTCCAAGCCCATCAACGCACAGACCGTAGCGGTAGCCACACCATGTTGACCTGCACCCGTTTCTGCGATAATTCTCTTTTTGCCCAATTTTTTTGCGACCAAAATTTGACCGATGGTATTGTTTATTTTATGAGCACCAGTATGATTTAGATCTTCTCTTTTAAGAAATATCTTTGTTCCATAGTATTCTGAAAGTCGTTTTGCAAAGTACAAAGGAGAAGGACGTCCTACATAATCTCTCAATAATTGGTCAAATTCTTTTTGAAATTCTGGACTTGCCATAATTTTCAAATAGTTTTCTTTCAATTCTTTAACATTAGGATACAACATTTCAGGGATGTAAGCTCCCCCAAATTCTCCGTAATACCCACGATCGTCTATTGTAATTTTGGTCATATTTGTTCGATTTAAGTCGTTTGTACTAATCTATTATCATTTAATTCATGGATGAAAATTTCTAGATCTTCAATCTTTTTAATGGCTGGCATCCATTCAAATCCACTATTGACATCAATCGCAAAAAGCTGTGGGTGTTTGAATGATTTGATATCTTCTACATCTTGCAAACTAATGCCGCCACTCAAAAAGAATGGAGTTTCATAGTTGTAATGTAGTAAAAGTTCCCAATTGAAACGATATCCATTTCCGCCAGGCAATTTACCTTTTGCATCAAACAAAAAGAAGTCGCATTTGCCCACATAATCACGGGTTGTAGCAACATCAAAATCATTGTCCACCGCAAAAGATTTGATTACTTTTATATTCAGTTTTTCCCTTACCATTGCACAAAATTCAGGACTTTCGTTTCCATGAAGTTGGATGTAATCTAATTGAAAAACATCTTTTGTGCATTGAATTTCATCAATTGTGGCATTGACAAAGACGCCCACTTTTTGGGTTGTTTTGCCTTTAAATGCCTTTCTGATTTCTCGGGCGAGAGCGACATCTACAAATCTTTCGGATTTATCGTAGAAAATCATTCCCATAAAATCCACTGATAAATCTAGTAATTCAGTGATGTTTCCAGGGTTTCTCATGCCACAGACTTTAATTTTCATAATTGTAATAGTTTATATTTTGGAATTATATTTTGAGTACTTTAGCAGCTTCAAGGGCATTCATTTCTAGAATGAAATTTTTACAAGTTTTTGCAGGATCCGCATTTTTCATAAAATGCTCTCCAATTAAAAAGCCTTTGTAACCTATTTCTTTTAAATCAATTACTGTTTTGGGATCATTAATTCCACTTTCCGATATTTTTACAAAATCAGAAGGGATTAGATTAGCCAATTCTATAGAAGATTGTACATCTACTTTGAAAGTGGTTAAATCACGATTGTTTACACCAACGATATCAATCGTATCACATAGTTTTTCTAGTTGCTTACTACTGTGAACTTCCATCAAGACTTCCATATTAAGGGATTTTGCTAATTTTGAAAGAGATTCTATTTCTGATTTATCAAGGCATTCAGCAATCAATAAAATGGCATCTGCTCCGATTGATTTTGCTTCGATGATTTGATATTCATCCACTACGAATTCTTTTCTTAAAATGGGACAGAAATTAAATTTCCTTGCTGAGATTAAATCCTTGTTTTGACCATTGAAAAAATGAGTATCAGTCAAAACAGATAGGGCAGAAGCTCCTGCTTGCATGTATCCAATGGATATTTTTTCAACATTTGCATAAGCATTAATATCACCTTTTGAAGGAGATTTTCTTTTAAATTCAGCGATAATTCCTGATTTTGTAGCATCGGTTAAGTATTTTATAAGAGAAACAGGCTCCGTTCCGAAAAATATACTTTGTTCCAATAATTCAGCTGGATATAATTTCTTTTTGGAAATTACTTCTTCTTTTTTATGCGCTATAATTTTATCTAAAATATTCATATCGGTTGCTTAAAAGTGACTTAATGATTGATGATTTTATTAAATTGTGTGAATGCTTTTTTACTATCTAAAGATTCTTTTGCTTGTTGAATACATGTTTCAATGGAAAGATGGGGTTTCATCAAATGAATGGCCATTCCCGCATTGGCATAAACAACATTTTTTTGAGCAAAAGTCCCATTTCCTTTCAATAAGTTGGTAAAAATTTTAGCAGCAGCTGGCACATCATCTCCACCAAAAAGGTCTTTTTGTTCCAAAGTGGGCAATCCCAAGTCTTTTGGACTTAAAAGAAATTCTCCATCGTTATTCCTTAATTTAAAATCTCCTGTTAAAGAAATTTCATCGTAGCCATCTAAGGCATAAATTACTGAAAATTGTTTATCCGTTTGTTGCATTACATTTTGATACAATCGAGATATACTGAGGTCAAATACTCCAAAAAAGTTATATTTGGGTTGTGCAGGATTGACCAACGGACCTAAAATATTAAAAAAGGTTTTCACCTTCATTTGTTTTCGTGTAGGCACAACGGCTTTCATCGCTGGATGAAATACGGGTGCGTGTAGAAAACAAATATTGGCTTGATCTAAATGTTTTTTCAAAGTATCTGAATCATTTGTAAAATTATAACCCAAATATTCCAAAACATTGGACGATCCACAATTGGAAGATACGCCATAGCTCCCATGTTTGGTCACCTTGTACCCAGCTCCTGCGACAACTAGTGCCGAGATAGTAGAAATATTAAAAGTGTTTTTCCCATCACCCCCTGTTCCTACAATATCGATAGAATCTTGTTCATAGGAAAATGGCACACACAACTCCAGAAAAGCTTGTCTAAATCCCAGTAATTCATCACTTGTAATTGGGCGCATTCTAAAAACGGTTAAAAATGAAGCTAATTGGGCAATATCATACTCGTTTTGAGTGATATTCATCAACCAAGTATATGCTTCATCCGACGTGAGTGCATAGTGTGTAAATAATTTTTCTAAAATTTCTTTCATGCTTCAACTAACGTTATGTTCAAAAAATTTGCCAAAAGCTTCTTTCCTTCAGGAGTCATTATCGACTCGGGATGAAATTGGACGCCTTTGAGATTGTATTTTTTATGTTTAATTGCCATAATTTCGCCATCGTCATCTACAGCTGTGATTTCCAATTCATCAGATAAAGTAGATTTATCAATAATCCAAGAATGATATCGCCCTGCTTGAAAATCGGGTGAAATATCTCGAAATAAGCCATCTTTATCTCCTACAACTTGCATTTCGGTGGCAACACCATGATACACTTTGCTCAAATTGGTCAATGAAGACCCAAATGCTTCACCAATGGCTTGATGCCCCAAACATACGCCTAAAATCGGTTTTGTTGCGGCATATCTTTTAATTAATTCGGGCATAATCCCAGCATCTTTTGGAAGACCGGGACCTGGAGACAAAATGATATAGTCGTATTCTTTTACTTTATCAATATCAATTTCATCATTTCTATAAATATCTACTATTCCTCCAGTAATTTCTTCCAAATAATGGACTAAATTATATACAAAGGAATCGTAATTGTCTAGGACTAATATTTTCATAATTGTCATTGTTTTTTATTTTAAGTCGTAATTTTCTCATCTTCCTACCTCTTGTAGGTAAACTCATCTAGATTTTGCTTTTGCAAAATCGACTTATCTTCTCATCATATTCGAAGTATCCTTCACCGCCATTGTCAAAGCATTCAACTTATGATTCACCTCCTGCAACTCCTTTTCTTCATCACTAGAAATCACAATTCCCGCACCCGCTTGATAATATAAAGTATTGGCATGACTCAAAAAGGAACGAATCAAAATAGCTTGATTCATATTTCCATTCAAATCAATCAAGCCAATAGCACCACCATAAATTCCACGATTCTGATTTTCATATTCATTGATTAATTCAATTGCTTTATATTTGGGCGAACCCGAAAGTGTTCCAGCAGGAAAAGTATCTCCAAAGATACGAATCGTGTTGGCATCTTTTTGTAAATCGCCTTCTACTCTTGAAACCAAATGAATCACATGACTGAAAAATTGCACATCCATAAGATTTTTTACGGTAACATTTCGGGTGTGTTTACTCAAATCATTTCTAGCTAAATCGACCAACATGATGTGTTCAGAATGCTCTTTTTTATCATTCAAGAGTTTTTGTCCCAAATGATAGTCTTTTAATTGGTCACCTGTCCTTTTAAATGTTCCCGCAATTGGATTGACTACTGCTTTACCATCTTTAATCACCATTTGAGATTCTGGTGAAGAGCCAAATATTTTGTAATCACCATAATCAAAATAGAATAAATAAGGCGAAGGATTGATGGATCTGAGTTTGCGATAGACCGCAAAATCATCACCTATAAATTTTTGTTGAAATTGTCGAGAAAGCACGATTTGAAACACATCTCCAATTTGGCAATGATGTTTTCCCAATCGAACAAACTCCTTAAATTCATCATCCGTCAAATTACTGGTCTCCTTTCCAATTGTTTTGAAATCAAATTTCGGAAAAGTGGGATTATTAATTTTTGATTCTAAATCCGAAATATAAGATTGTTTTCCCAAAGGAACATTTTCAATAATTGTCAATTCATCTTTAAAATGATTAAAAGAAAGAATAAAGCGATAAAAATTGTATTTGATATCTGGAATATCTCTCTTTCGTTTCTCCTTTGGAAATTTTATGGTATCAAAATATTGCACCGCATCAAAATTGGTATGCCCAAATAAGCCATTGAATGATTTAGTAGGTGAATTGGCATGAAAAGACGCCACAAACTCACTCATTTCTTCTACTACATCCATTTTTTCTGACACATCTTTATAAATTCGATTTCCTTGAAAGTGATCAATTGCAATCACGCCATTTTTAACTTCAAATGATGCCAAAACTTCCAATCCAATATAGGAATGAGATTCTTCCTTGTTGCCAAAATCATTACTTTCCAATAAAACGGGATGCGTGTAAGCGTCACGCAATTTCATAAACAATGCTACGGGCGTAAATGTGTCTGATGAAATTGTTTTTGAAACAACTTCAAACTCATTTGTGATTTTCTTTTTTAATGTATCTATCATTTTTCTTAATTTTTAAATAGTTTAGAAGTTGAGTCGATTGTCTTAATGACAATCTAAGTGAGAAGGTGAGTTGCTAGGCTAAGCTGGTAGGTCTGATGAAATTCATTTCGTCAATAGTGGCTAACTGAATAATACAACGGACTGAAGTCCGTCCTCCATTTCCTAGCAACACTTTAATTTAATAAAATAAACTCACTAAACCAAGATGTGTATTTGATTCATAAATTAAAATCTATTTATGAATAAAATCCAACTCAACTAACTACCTGTTGTAGGTAAACTTACTTACTTACTTACTTACTTACTTACTTACTTACTCACTTCAAACGCCACTCCAATTTTCATGCATAAAAAAAAGCAGCCCGCCGAGTATCGACGAGCTGCTTAATATTTTGAATTAACAATACAGGTGCTCTGTTCTACTCGACGTTTCGAATTGAATTAAGCCACCACCAAGAATTGTTAATAATTAAAGTCATAATTGTATATTTACTACAATGATAGGGGAGTTTTTTGAAAAATGCAAATAATATTTTGATTTTGTGTAAAATTCTTCCTGTACACATTTACCAAACTATAAAAGTTTGGTAAACGTAGGTTTATCAGAATGCCGAGCTTGAAGATGTGGTTTGGCTTTATGTTTACTACACTTTTAATACTCCGTTAGTAATTAAGCTATAATTTTAGAGAAGCCAATAGTAATACCTTATTATTTAATTTATTTTTTATCAACTTAGCCTATTTTTCAGAGTTCGATTAAAAAAATG
>CAMZLN010000014.1 GCA_947311465.1 uncultured Saprospiraceae bacterium | reverse complement strand
TCGATAATACAGTGATCAACGATAACTCTCGAGTTTTCACCCATTACCCTGATTTTACCCCAATCATGATTTGCTAATGGACCTTTTTCTCCTGAGATAATCCAAAGATTCTTTAAAGTTAAATCTCCTCCAGCACCAATGACACTAGGGTACTTTCCAGATGCATTAGGAATTCTTGTTAAGATTGGTTTTGAATCAGTGTTGGTTAAATCTTGCGCTTCAATATCCAAAGTCCAATCTGGTGTATTTACTAATTTTCCTTTTGTAATGTAAACTTTTCCATTTTCCAATTGATAAATGGTATTATTGTCTGTTCGTTCTCCAGTTGCTGTGGTATCGCCTTTGATAAAAGGTAATATATCTGTAGGCACTGCGGGGTCTGTAGATGCAGGAATAAGTACGTATCTTTGAGCATCCGCTTGAAATGAAAGCAGCATTATTATCGTAAATAATTGTAGGATGTAAAATTTCTTCATTTTGAAATATTTAATGATTAAATAATAATTTTATGATTTGTATTCATCTATTTGATACGATATTGCATTCCAATCGTACCAGTCATACCATAAGTTTGAATGGTATTGATAAAGTCCACATTTCTTGTATAACTAATATCTTGTTGATTTGTGAAATTATTTAAATTTAAAAAGAAACTCCAATGGTCTTTGAATCTTTGTTTTAGAGAGGCATCCCATCTCCAAAATTGTAGCGTGTATTTATCAAAATCTTTGTTTGTTGAATATGAACTTGCTTTAGAACCTTGATAACTTCCTGAAACTCTACAGGAGAATTTTTTGTAATCGTATCCAATGGATGCATTAAATACATGTTTGGGTTGATTGGGCATGGCCACTATTCTTGTATGATTGGTGTAGGTAGTTTCAAATATCGGAGGAAAAGGTATAATCAATTTTGATTCTGAACTTAAAAAATATGCTTCAGTTTCGGACTTTAAACGCGCATAATTCAAATTAAGCACCAATCCATTAAAAGGTTTGGGTAAAAATCGTAGATTGGTTTGAAAATCTATTTCAAATCCCTTGATAGTTGATTTTCCTGAATTGATATAAGATCTTAATTCATACCCAATATAATTTGACCATCCAAATAAATCCGCAGTTTCTTGATCGACTAAATTGGTTTTCCATGAATAAAATATATCATCAATTTCTTTATAAAAAGCTCCCATAGAAAGTAGTCCAAAATTCCCCTTAAAAGCAGTGAAAAACAAATCATAGTTTTGTGCTTTTGCCGTTTTTAGATCTGGGTTTCCCGAAGTAATTACTAGAGAATTGTTGTTGATTTGACTACGAGGCGTGATGAAATTGAAATCAGGTCTCGCCAAAGTAGTTGCAAAGGAAAAACGCATATCCATCCAATCAAAAAGTTGATATTTTATATGCAAATGGGGGAGAAGCTCTCCATAGGTTTGATTTGTTGTTGTATCTTTGTAAATGCCATTTACTCCATATCTTCCACTCAAAGTTGAGACTCCTGAACGATATTCATTGTCAGAATATTCATATCTAATTCCTGGAATGATAGATAGTTTTTTCCCAAATTTCATTTTAAACATGGCATATCCAGCGGTAATGCTTTCATTCACCTCATAATTTTCTACAATCGCTGCTCTATTTTCATGCATCAAATCCTTTTGATCTTCATACCATTGTCGCATTAAATCAGAATCTAAATTAATTTTTAAACCAACATTTTCATCCTTTTCGTTATTGAAATCAATATCATTTTTCTCCGCATCAAAACTTAAAATACTGATTAAATCGTCATTGTCTGGCAATAAAACTAGATCTATCGTAGCGGCATCAATGGCTTGTCTTCCAATGGTTCCTCCCAAATAGTAGAAATCTTCTGATTGTCTGGTTTTATCTCTATTTCTTATCGTTGTTGAATATTTAATACCTGTTTTGAAATATCCTGTGATTTTATCGCTGATTGTGTAAGGAAGTTTATAATTAAGAACTGCGGTATTTATCTTTTCATTGGTAGCCGTATTGTCAAAATTTCCTGTTCGTAAATAGGTATTTGCAAAATCTGGAGTAGCTGCTCCATAGAAATTACTTGGATTTGAATCCGCATCTAGTGAAGGATCAAATACTTGACTATTGTTTTCAAATCTCAATGTATAATTATAGGGTGTTTCGCCTTTAGAATTACTAGAGGCTATAGTCCAATCAATTATCGATTTCCCAATGGTATGTTCTCCTTGAAGAGAAAAGGAAGTCAATTGAAGTTTATTTTCTATTTCTGTACCATAGAATGTAATTGCTGGTTCTGAAGGCGCATATTTTTCTTGAATGGAGAACCTATTTCTAAATGTGCCACTGTATAAACCAAAAAAGGAAAAATTGTTCTTTCCAATATTGTAATCCATAGAGATACTTGCATTTCGTCTTTTTCTGATTTCTTTGCGGTCTTCAAGTTTTAAAGTATTTCCATAAATGGCAGTTATGCCCATTGAGTCGGTAGGTCCTTGTCTCCAAGAATTGGTTAAAAAATCTCCTCCACGGTTAAATCTTTCGATACTTGTTTGGAATACAATTCCAAGTTTATCATTGAATATGCGGTTACTTACTTGGAAAACGCCTTTATAATCTTGAAAATCGGAATTCAAAATATTAAATCCACCTAATGCTTTTGCCAAAAGTTTGAAGTCTTTAGGTGCTTTTCTAAGCCTAAGATTGACCGTTCCACCAATAGATTCAGCATCCATATCTGGCATCGGGGATTTGAAAACTTCTATTCCATCCAATAATTCAGGGGAAATTAATGACAAATCAACAGATCTATCTGAGCTTGAATTGGAGGGGAGCCGAATTCCATTTACCGTAATTGCTGCAAACTTGGGTGACATACCACGAATGACCACTTTTTGCCCTTCTCCACCACTTCTATTGATGGCAATTCCAGGTAATCTTGCAATGGCTTCTGCTGCATTTACATCAGGAAGTTCTTGGATTCTTGCTGCGGAAACGATATTGGCTATAGATTCAGAATTGATTTGTTCATGAATGGCTTTTGCTTGACCTAAAGCCTGTGCAGTAACAATTACTTCTACGCCATCATAATTTACAGCCCCAAGAACAGCATTTACAAGAACAGTTTTATTTGCTTCGATAGTTACTTCTTGCTCACGAATTTCATAACCAAGATAGGAATAGACAAAAATGTGCGTACCAATCGGAATATTTTTCAAAATATAGGTTCCATCTATTTCTGAAGATGTCCCAAATGTTAAATCACTTTTTAAATAAACATTTGCTCCAATTAATGGCAATGTCCCATCTGCTTCATAAACAATTCCGCGGATAGATCCAGTTTGCGCGTGAAGCATAGAACTTAGTAAAAAGAAAATCGATATTATTAAGACTGAAATATTTTTATACATAATTGTATTGAATAGGTCCGCTAATGCTCAAAACATCTTTTACAATGTTGTGTTAATTGTTTCGAAATACATTAAAAATTAATTTATACTATATTTATTTAACACTAAAACAAAGCTAGAAAGATAATTGGACAAATTTGTCTATATAATGGGGTAAAATCGTCTAATTAAGGGAATAATTAATAAAAATCTAGTCAAAAGCGGGATGATTCTGACTTTTCCTGTATTCAGAAGGAGTTTGTTCAAATTGTTGTTGAAAGCATTTTCTGAAATATTTTGGATCTTTAAAACTTACCAAATAAGCAATTTCTGAGATATTCAATTTGTTTGTTTTCAACAATTGGGCTGCTCTTTTTAATCGAATGGTCTTTATGAAATTATTAGGTGTTTGTCCAGTTAGAGCTTTTATTTTTGTAAAAAGCAAAGGTCTGCTTACTGCTAATTCTTTTGCAAATTGGATGATATTAAATTGGAAGTTGGCAATATTATTTTCAACAATGGTTAACGCTTTTTCGAGAAAAATTTCATCGGCAGAAGTAATATTAATTTTTTTAGGATCAAATGATATGGATCTTGCAAATTTATTTTGAATGTCCAATCGGGTTTGAATAATATTTCTAACTCTAAGTTTTAATTCATCGGGATTAAACGGTTTGGTAATGTAATCATCTGCTCCATTTTGGAGACCTTCGATGATGAAATTCGATGTTGTACGAGCACTCAAAAGGATGATAGGAATGTGACTAATTTCAAGATTGGACTTTAGTTTTGCACAAAATGTGATACCATCCATTTCGGGCATCATAATATCACTGATTATTAAATTGGGTTTAAATTGTACGGCTTGTTCTAGACCTTCAATGCCATTTTTTGCTTTTTGAATGATGTAATTCTGTGAAAATATGCGTTCGATATAAATGAGTACTTCGGGATTATCTTCGACAATCAACAATCTTGGAGAATTGTCTGTCAATATCGGGATATTTTCTGCTTCATTTTTTGTTTCAATCTTCATCTCAGGTAGAACATTGGGTTCAATAATGATAGATTCATCAAAATGTAATTTTCCTTTTTTTAGTTTGACGATAAAAGTTGCACCCGTTTTTTGATCTTTGGTAGGCAATATAGAAATAGATCCTTGATGTAAATCCATCATTTGTTTTGAAATAGCAAGCCCTATTCCTGTATTTTTTACTGAAAATCTTTCATTATTGGAGCGTTCATAAAATCTTTTGAAAATTAGATTTTGAATTTCGGGGTCAATACCTGGACCATTGTCGGATACCATGATTTCAATGTGTTCAGCATTTGTTTTTACAATGAATTCAATTTTTCCTCTATCAGGTGTGAATTTAAAGGCATTGGACAAAAGATTAAAAAATACTCTTTCAAGTTTTGTATCATCAAACCATGCGTCAATGGATGCTTGGTCTGTATGAAAAGTGTATTTTATATCATGCAGATGGGCTTTCCCTTGGAAAAGTAGAAATATTTCTTTGAGAAAAGGAATTAAATCATGCTTTGAAATATGCATGGGTTCATGATCTGTTTCTAGTTTTCTAAACGTTAAAATTTGATTGACAAGGTTAAGCAATCTATTTGCATTTTTTTCTATTAATTGTATTTTTTTGTTTACGGTTGAAGAAAGTTGTTCATGGTTTACTATTTCTTTTAATGGGCCAATAATCAGGGTGAGTGGCGTTCTAAATTCATGTGTGATATTGGTAAAAAACGTCAATTTTTCCTCATTTAGGATATCCGCTTGTAGTTTAATATTCTTTTGCAATTCCAAATTGTGTTTCAAAGTGATATATCTGTAAAAACCTAAGGTTAGTAGTGCTACTAGAATGAAATAGGCAAAATATGCCCACCAAGTTCTCCACCAAGGTGGGTAAACAATTATTTTTATCAATTTGGTATCATTATTCCAAATTCCATCACTGTTTGTTCCACGCAATTTAAAAAGATAGCTTCCTTCTTTTTGGATTCTATAAACGGCTTCAGTTTTTCCTGTAGAGTAATTCCATTCCTTATCAAGCCCTTCTAGTTTGTAGGCATATCTGTTATTTTCTGGACTGACAAAATCTAGTGCAGCAAATTTCATTGAAAAATTAGCTTCATTGTATGCAAATTCCATTTCTGAAATCTCATTCAAATTCTTTTTAAGTTTTACTGGTTTATTATTCTTTTTAAATTCTGTCAACACCAAAGGGGGCGTAAAAGTATTTAGATGAATTGATTTCGGATGAAATTGGGTAAAGCCTTTCGTTCCCCCAAAGAGCATTTTGCCATTTTTTAATTTCAAATAAGCATTGAAATTATATTCTAAATTTATTAAACCATTGGAGTGATTATAGTTTGTGAAAGTATTTGTTAATGGGTCAAGTTTTGACAAACCATTGTTTGTACTCAGCCAAATTTTACCATTTTCATCTTCCAATATTCCAAAGATTGAATTGCCTGGCAAACCATTTTTTTGACTAAAATGATCTATTGTATTAGATTGTAAGTCCATTTTATATAGTCCATTCCCAAAAGTACCAATCCAAAGAATGTTTTTTTTGTTAAAATATAGGCTATAAATTTTCTGTTGATTTAAATAGGTTTCAAATGAAATGGGCATTCCGTTTGCATCACAATTGACTTTGTTTAAACCTTTCTCCGTACCTATCCAAAAGGTATTTTGTGTTTTAACAATGACTCTTGATAAGTTTGAACTTAATGAAGTAGAATCATTAACTTTATTTTTGAAATGAGTAAATGTATTATTGGAAAGATTTAAAATATCCAAACCATCTCCATAGGTTAGTATCCAAAGTTTGTTATTATCTTTTAATAATCCATAAACATTATTGTTTGATATGCTATTATTATCATCGGATTTATGCTTAAAATGTGTAAATTGCTTAGTTTGAATATCAAAAAAATCATCC
>CAMZLN010000013.1 GCA_947311465.1 uncultured Saprospiraceae bacterium | reverse complement strand
TTGAATTGGCAGCTACTACTCGATTTTTATTTCAAATATTTACGACTTTGAAGTCAATAATAAAACAAATAATGATCTTCCTGTTGAATTTAAAATTGTCGGAGGTTTTGATCATGGAAATGCGGTAGTCGAAATTATTGGAAATAAAAATCCAGTAGTAGCTGCCAATTCAACTTTAAATGGCAAGTTTTTTATAAAAGCAGTTACAAGTGACCTTGAAAAGCGAAAATCTAGAGTATTGATAGAAGTATATTCAGAGGGAAAGGTAGTGGATAAGACAAAGACCAACTTTTTGGGGCCTGAAAAATAAAACCTAATTTAATTTTGATTAGGGCGTTTCATCAAAACTGTATATTTTACTCAAATAAAAACAATAATATTATGAAATTTAATTGGGGAACTGGAATTGCTATTTTTTATAGTTCTTTTGTGCTAATTTTCTTGTTCGTTTGGTATCAATCAACAAAAATTGATAATTCATTGGTCTCAAATACATATTACCAAGATGATTATCAGTACCAAAAAAAGTATGATGGGATGAAAAATAATATTAAAAACCCTATGGTTATCAATAATAAGGGCAGTGAAAATATCATTTTTAAATTTCCAAATAATCAAACGAGTGTAAAAGGAACGGTTAAGTTTCTACGTCCATCTGATCAATCTAAAGATTTTAAGGTGGCCATTGAAGTAAATGACAATAATGAATTTGTACTTTCAAAGTCAAGTATGATAGCTGGGCCATGGGATGTAAGTACTTCTTGGACTTCGAATGGAAAAGACTATTTCAATAAAACAAAATTGATTAAATAATGTATTTGTGGACCGCATTTCTCATTGGCTTACTGGGAAGTACTCATTGTATTGGGATGTGCGGTCCTATTGCATTGGCGCTCCCACTCACGTCTAAAGATAAATTGAAAGTTGTTTTTGATGGACTCATTTATAATTTAGGGCGTATTTCAACCTATTCAATTATTGGATTATTGCTTGGTATCTTAGGAAAGGGCTTTGCCATTGCTGGCATGCAAAAATCTTTATCTCTGGGATTAGGAATATTTTTACTTTTTGTTTTGCTTTTTTCCATTAATGTAGAAAGCAAAATTATTCAATTTGCTCCGCTCACTCGTTTTATTAATTTCGTAAAACATAAATTAGGAAAACTTTTAAAAACACAGACAAAATCTGCTCTATATTTTATTGGTATTTTAAATGGATTTTTACCTTGTGGTCTAGTATATATGGCATTGGCAGGAGCCATCACCGCCCCTTCTGTATTGGATAGTGCTGTATTTATGGCGGCATTTGGATTAGGCACCTTACCATTGATGTTAACCGTTTCGGTTGCGGGTGGTTTTGTTACTCCTAAGTTTAGAAATTATGTTAGGAAGATAACGCCAGTATTTATCTTTTTATTTGCGGTTTTATTTATTTATAGAGGGTTGGGAATTGATTTGCCTATGAATTTACAGTTTTGGATTGATCAAGGAAGTCCTAAATTGTGTCATTAAAATAAAAAAAGACCCACTTACCATCATGTAAATGAGTCTCTTTTTATAGTATTCTTTTTTTTATTTTTAATAAGCTTTCGCAAATAATACTCTTTGAGTAGAAGGATTTCCAGTCAAAACACATTTTCCATCTTCCAATGGATTGTCCAGTGGGATACAACGAATAGATGCTTTCGTTAATTCACGAATTTTCAATTCAGTTTCAGTCGTACCATCCCAATGAGCAGAAATAAACCCACCTTTCGATTCCAAGACTTCTTTGAAAGTATCAAAATCATCCACTTCCGTAATGTGATCATCTCTATATGCCTTTGCTCTTTCGAATAAATTATTTTGAATATCAACCAGCAATTTTTCGATATAAGAATCTACATCTTCAATCGCTACTGAATTCTTTTCAAAAGTATCTCTTCTGGCAATTTCAACGATTCCTTTTTCCAAATCTCTTTTTCCAATTCCAATTCTTACTGGAACTCCCTTCATTTCATATTCCGCAAACTTAAAACCTGGTCTTTTTTTCTTATCTTGATCGTATTTAACTGAAATTCCTTTTGCTTTCAGTTTCTCCATAATATCATTCGCTACAGCATCAATTTCTTCCCCTGGTTTTGGAATTGGAACAATGACGACTTGCATTGGTGCCAACTTTGGTGGAATCACCAACCCGTTGTCATCAGAGTGCGTCATAATTAATCCACCCATTAATCGAGTAGAAACTCCCCATGAAGTAGCCCAAACAAGTTGCTGTTTATTATTTTCATCACTAAATTTTACATCAAATGCTTTTGCAAAATTCTGACCTAAAAAATGCGATGTTCCAGATTGAAGTGCTTTTCCATCTTGCATTAAAGCCTCAATAGTATAAGTATCAACGGCACCCGCAAATCTTTCATTAGCTGTTTTTACTCCACGAATAACTGGCATTGCCATAAACTCTTCTGCAAATTCAGCATAGACATCAAGCATTCTTCTTGCTTCTTCAACCGCTTCTTGAGAAGTCGTGTGGGCAGTATGCCCTTCTTGCCATAAAAACTCCGTTGTTCGCAAAAATAATCGTGTTCTCATTTCCCAACGCACCACATTAGCCCATTGATTTACCAATAATGGCAAATCTCTATAAGAACTTATCCAATCTCTATAGGTGTTCCAAATGATCGTTTCAGAAGTCGGACGCACAATTAATTCTTCCTCCAATTTAGCCGATGGATCCACAACTACTCCTTTTCCATTTGGATCATTCATTAATCTATGGTGTGTCACCACAGCACATTCTTTTGCAAAACCTTCCACATGTTCAGCCTCTTTACTTAAAAAGCTTTTTGGAATAAATAATGGAAAATATGCGTTCACGTGTCCCGTTTCTTTAAAACGTTTATCCAGTTGCGCTTGAATTTTTTCCCATATTCCAAATCCATAAGGCTTGATGACCATACACCCTCTTACTGCAGAATTATCTGCAAGTTGTGCTTTTTTCACAATATCATTATACCATTGTGAATAATTTTCATCTCTATTTGTAATAACTTTTCCCATTATTTTATAAGATTAAGTTGATTTTTATTACCTAGGAACTGTGAAAAAATAAATGTTCATTTTTAACTAATTCTTTTATCCCCATTTTGTATTTTGAAAAATGTCACTTATCTAGATAAATTTCTATTTCAAAATACAAATTATGGATAAAATAAAAACTTAAATTCTGAATATTTACTTCTACACACTCCCTAAAATGGTAAAAAAATGATGATTTAAGACATTTTAACTAAAATTTTATGTACTTTAAGTAAATATTAACTAAAACTAAGCCACAAAAGTAGTAATTTAGTGTTGTAACTAAAAAGCAAGTTGCAATTATTACTATAATAAAATTTAAAAAGATGAAAAATATTAAACTTCTTACCTTGTTTGCGATCATGATTTCCTTTGTTGCAAGTTCTTTTGCTCAATATGATGATGTTTATTATAATCCTGATGAAGAGGAATACACTTCGTCAACTACCTATACGGATTATGAAGACGAATATGAGGACAGCGATGAATACGATTACGATGATAACGATTATGATTACTCCTACTCTTCTCGTATTAGAAGATTTCACAGAAGATCAAGTATGGATTATTTTGCTCCATACTTTATTGATGTAGTATATTATGATTCTTATTATTATGATCCTTATTCAACAGTGACTATTTATAATAGCTACGGTGGCTACAACAGAAGACATTGGAGACATTATAATAGACGAAATAGATGGAGTAGTTACCACCATCAATGGAATCATTGGAACTTTGGTCCAAGAACTATCATCACAAGTTATGATCCTTGGTATAGTCCTTACTATGGATTTGGATACCAAGACAATTTCTATAGCTACAATAGTTGCTATGATCCTTATTACTACAATTATAGAAATAATCATAATCACTATAATGGGAATAACAATGGATCAAATGGAGGCTATAATGGGAATGGAAATGGAGGAAAGACCAAAGAAAACTATGGCCCAAGAGGTAGACAAAAGTCTCCTGAAAAAAGTCATACGGATAGAAGTGGAAATATCGCAGGAACTTCAACACCAGTAATATTCTCTAAACCTACAAAAGCAAGTAGACCAGATAGAAGTGCAAAAGTACAGACGGGAAGAACTCGAATTAATGGTTCTAAAGGAACTGGTACTCCAACAATCAGAAAATCAAAAGCTGATAGAACAAGAACTCGATCAGAAGTAATCAGAAAGCCACAAAAAACAACTAGAACTCCAAAACGATATGATCGTCCAACTAGGAATTCTAATAATAAAGTAAGAACTAGTAGAACAAGAACTCGTAAATCAGATAGCTATAAAAGTAGACCATCTAGATCAAGAGGTACAATGAAAAGTACACCTTCAAGATCTTCTAAATCTAGAAGCTATAATAAATCGAGAAAATCTTCTTCTAGAAGTTATAGTGCTCCAAAATCTAGTAGACCATCTAGATCAAGTAGTAGAAGCTATAATACTCCAAGCAGAAGTTCAAGTAAATCTACACGAAGTTCTTCAAGAAGTAGTTCTACAAGAAGTTCTAGTAAATCAAAAAGTTCTAGTAGATCAAGTAGAGGTAGAAGATAATAAAAATATACACTTCTTATGGAATTGTATATAAAAAGAGTGACTAGGATGAGTGTAGTTCATAAGCATTCATCCTATTTTTTTGTCAAAAAATCAGAAAAAAATTAAAAATAAGATATGAAAAAACTAATAATAATAAGTCTATATCTAGTTTTAGGAAATCTAGGATATAGTCAAAATTTTAATGATGCTGCAAGATTTTCAAATTTAAATCCAACAAGTACGGCAAGATCACTAGGAACAGGAGGCGCATTAGGAGCCATTGGTGCTGAATTTTCTACCTTAAGTACAAATCCTGCAGGTCTAGGAACATATCGACATTCAGAATTTGTAATTTCTCCAGGTTTTCATAGTTATAAAGGTACTGCCAATTTCGATGGTGCTAATCAAGATGCTAAAAAAACAAAATTGCATGTAGGAAATATTGGAATGGTATTCAATACCAATCAATCTGGAAGTTGGAAAAGTATAAATTTTGGAATAGGAGTAAATTTATTACAAAAATTTGAAAGCAGAAAAACGTACAAAGGAAAATCTAGTAGATCTATTGCTCAATTTTTTGCAGAAAGAGCAAACGGAAAAAGTGAGAAGCAATTTAGTAATTATAATGAAGGGTTGGCATGGAAAGCAGAAGCAATTTTTCCTTTATTTGGAGAAACTAATAAATACGGAACTGACTTTGATCAAATAGATGAACAAAAAGCCGAAATATCTGAAAATATTTGGAATTATGGTCAAGTAAGAGAAGTTGTATTTGGTTTTGGGGGCAATTATGATGGAAAATTAATGATAGGGGGAAGTTTAGGAGTTCCCATTGTTACATTTAGACAAGTCCGACGATATAAAGAAGAAGATGTTGACAATAATATAAATTCTTTTAATTTTTTAAATTTTGAAGATCAATTTAGCACAAGTGGTGTTGGAATTAATGGTAAATTTGGAATAATCTACAAACCAATCCAAAGCCTAAGAGTAGGAGTTGCTATGCATTCACCAACTTTATTGACCTTGAAAGATTTTTATTCAAGAAAGCTAGATTACAATTTTTCATTTGATGGATTTGAAGGAACAAAATCTGCAGAAACGGGTCAGAAAAGTTTTGACTATAAATTGGTCACTCCTTGGAAAGTTTCGGGTAGTCTAGGTTATGTCCTTAAAAATATAGGGATTTTTAGTGCTGATATAGAATGGATTGATCATGCAAGTGGATCTTTTGAATATGAAACAGATTATGCTGATGAAGAATTAACCGCAAATCTATCTGTTGAAGATAATCTAAAATCAGCTGTAAATTTGAGATTTGGTGCAGATGTAGGAACTAAAGATTTTAGGTTTAGAGCAGGCTATGGGATTATTGGTTCTCCTTTTATTGATAAACATGGAAAAAGACAAAATATTGGTCTTGGTTTTGGAATTGTTCAAGAGAAATATTACTTAGATTTAGGCTATCAACACACAGTTAGCAAATCTCAATACAGTCCATATACCTTGGAAGATGGAAATCAGCCTACTATTGACTTTGATGAAAATGCGGATAAATTATTGCTGACCATAGGGTTTAAATTTTAAGGCGTAGTTTTTGCAGTCTAAATAAAAAAACTCAACCAATAACTTATTCTTTCGTATAAATAGTGTCTGTCTGGACGGAAACTCAACAAAATTAAAAATGTTTCATTTTGTAAAAATTGTGAGTTTCCATCCAGCCACTAAATAGAGAAATAAGTTATTGGTTTTTTAAAATACTCTCCAATGAAACTGCATTATTTATTTTTATTATTTTTTTTGGGCTTTGTTATGACAGGTACAGCTCAAAACATTTCTATTGATGAACGAAAAATTGTAGAGACAAAATGGAAGTACACCTATACACTTCACGTTTCGTCCAATACGATTTTACATCAAGCAGACAACAATTATGATTTCTTTATACATTTCAAATATGACTACACTTATGAGCAATATTTGAATGGTAAATTCACAAGTGGCGTTTGGAGCTTGAATAGTAATGATCTTTTCTATCAATTCAAACATATCAGTAAGTTTAAAATAAAGGAAGTTAATAATGAGAAATTAGTTTTAGAATTTACACAACCAATCAGTAAAGGATATTATCAATACCATTTTGTACGAGTAACATCATCAAATGCACCATTTGTTAAACCTCCCAATGAGCTGCCCGATGTAAATGTTGAAGCCAATATCTCTAGAAAGGCAGATAGTAAACATTGGTGGTCCATTTTTTCCAAAGAAAAGAAAGAAGAAAAAATAGTAGTTTCAAAGAAAAAAGATAAACCATTATTTATAAGTTTTGAATTAATAGGTGGTGGATATTATGGTGGTATAGATCCTGTACTTAGGGATTATATTCAGATTAAAAATACAGGTCGCTTGATCAAGGAATTCAAAAGTGTTCACAAAGGATTAGTCGTTACGAAAAAATATATTCCAAGAAGTGAATTAGAAGAGTTTGCGGAATATATCCTTGCTCAAAAGGTATTTGAACTGAATAGAATTTATGATTGTTCCGATAGTGCTTGTCAAAAAAGAAAGCATCAAAAACCAATACCTATCCCATTAAGATTGGTTATTGCAATTGGAAAACGAAAGAAAGTAATTACTATTAATGTTTGGGGGAAAGACAAGCATAATATAAAATATGTTGATTATCCTCCTGTCTTGGATGAAATTATTTCAACAATTCAAAAAATGGGAAGTCGGATAGAAAGCTGATATTCTTTGAAATAATTACTATTTTTTCCAAATTTCAAACATCTTTTCTTGTTTTGGACGATTTTTAGGTATTTTTGTCAATGGAGAACATGCTATCATTGTTTCTTGACAGACTTTGGGCAGACTTTGGTACAATGCTGTCCCTTTTGTTTTCCAATTAATCATTTCTTCAGATACTTGTCTAATAATTTTGGCAGGATTACCTACGACAAGACTTCTTTTTGGAATGACCATTTTTGATTTCACAAAACATAATGCTCCAATAATACATTCATTCCCAATCTCTGCTTCATCCATAATGACAGCATTCATGCCTATCAAACTATTGGCACCAATATTTGCGCCATGAATAATCGCGCCATGTCCTATGTGAGCACCCTTTCGAAGGTACGTTGTAGTGCCAGGAAACATGTGTACAGTGCAATTCTCTTGAACATTACATCCATCTTCAATAATAATCTCACCCCAATCTCCACGAATCACAGCACTTGGTCCAACATAAACATCTTTTCCAATAATTACGTTTCCAATAATTGTTGCTTGATGATGAACAAAAGACGATGGATGTGCGACAGGAGTAAAACCATTAAATTGATAAAACATAGCTGATTATTTCATTCGTTTATAAATATCTAGTTTCCGCAATCCTAATTTTGATAAAAAGTGATTGATTGAAACACGTAAAACTCCCATCCCATATTTTGCACTTCTTTTGAAATTAATAGAAGATGCTTCTTTAAAATATTTTGTAGGGCAAGTTACTTCTCCAATGTCAAAACCAGCATAAACAATCTGTGAAAGCATTTCATTGTCAAACACAAAATCATCATCATTGGCATTAAAATTTATCGTTTCCAAAACATCTCTTCCGAATGCACGATAGCCTGTGTGATATTCAGATAGTTTGTAATTTATTAATATATTTTGAGTCAGCGTTAAAAACCGATTAGCAATATACTTGTATTTCGGCATACCACCTGCCAAAGCCCCTTTTCCTAGTATTCTAGACCCTAAAACAACAGGATAAAGATCTTCTCCTATAATATTTACCATGGCAGGTATCAATTTTGGAGTATATTGATAATCTGGATGCAACATGATTACGATATCTCCACCCAATTCCAATGCCTTATTGTATAGTGATTTTTGATTGCCACCATATCCCTTGTTATTTTGATGGATAATGACATGATTAATACCAATACTATTGGCCAATTCGGCTGTTTTATCTTTACTTGCATCGTCACATAGAATGACTTCATCCACTAAATCAAATGGAATTTCTTTATATGTTTTTTCAAGTGTAAGTGCTGCATTGTATGCTGGCAAAACGACAATTACTTTTTTATCCTTATACATTTAGACAATTTTCGAGAATTACTCAAGTTTGATTCTTTCTTTTAAACTGATAATATTAAAAATAGTTTCTTAACGATTTAACTAATAATTTTACCAAAGTTATAATAAACTAATCATACTTTTGTACGTTCAAATTAAAAAAAGACTTTTTATGACACATCAAATATTGGAAACAGAACAAAAAGCATTGGAAATAAATCTGAATGAAAAGATTTATGGAACTTTTGCTGAAATTGGTGCAGGACAAGAGGTGGCTAGATATTTTTTTCAAGTTGGAGCGGCGGTTGGTACTATTGCTAAAACTATGTCTGCTTACGATAAGACATTTTCAGATATTATTTATGGTCCAGAGAAGAAAGGTAGATATGTATGTGAATCTCGGTTATATAAAATGCTAGACCATGAATATGACTTGATGCTTGATCGATTACAGAAAGAAAGACCAGAAACAAATTTCTTTGTTTTTTCTGATACAGTGGCTGCTGTGAATTATTCCAACACAATCAAAGGAAACGGATGGCTTGGATTGAGATTTCAACTCAATTCTGAATCTGCTCCAAATGAGTTTATTCTTCATGTGAAATTATTAGACAAACTCAACCATCAACAGCAACAGGCTATTGGGATTTTGGGGGTCAATCTTTTGTACGCTTCCTATTACTATAATGATGATGTAGAGACAATGCTGATTTCCTTAATGGATAATCTCAAAGGACGAGTTGCCATTGATATGGTTCGAATTTCAGGTCCAGATTTTGAAGATTTAGATAATCGTTGGCTAAGTTTATTACTTGTAAAAAACAATTTGACAGATATTGCAATTTTTGGACCAAATGGAAAAAATTTACATGCTTCTGAATTTCTTTATAGAAAAAGTTTGCTAATAGTAAGGGGAAATTTTCTTCCACCGACCAAGGTGAATATGGATATGTTAGAATCTGGATTTAGACAATTTATCGAAGAAGAAGATGTAGATCCTGAAAAGGCAATGTCTTTAGTAGAAATCACTATCAATAACTTGTTTTATAAAGAAGATACCGTCAAAAAAGATTTTTTGGATAGAGCAAATTTGTTGTGTGCATTAGGACAAACTGTGATTATTTCCAATTGTGAAGAAAGAAGTAAATTGGTCGAATATTTTGAAGATTTTAAAGTGAATAAAATTGGTTTGGTCATTGGTGTTCATGAATTAAAAACGATTTTTTCTCAAAATACATACAGTAAAAATGATGATGGTAAATTATTGATATCTCTAGGAAAATTATTCTCTAAAAATACTAAAATATATGGTTATCCAATAAGAGATATGCAAACCAAACGTTTTGTGAATTGCAATAATATTGATTTGCCAAATGGGATGATATTCTTATTTAGTCATCTTTTAAAAAAAGGGAGAATTGAGGACATCTACAATGTGGATATGTCATTTATGAAAATATTTTCGGGTGAAGTTCATGAAATGATTTTGCAAAATGATTCTACTTGGGAAGAAATGGTTCCAGAAAAAGTTGCGGATTTAATCAAGGAGCAAAAACTTTTTGGCTTTAAAACTAATTTTGTAAAATCATGAAATTAAGCGTTCTATATTTTTCTCTTTCAGTATTTTTAGCTATTAATTGTTCAAATTCAGAAAAACCCATTCAAAAAATGGAAAAAACATCTAAGAATAATGAAAAAAAAGATGCTCTAAAAAATTTCAAATCACCCTATACTATTGACGAGGTCTTAGGTAAATTTACACCTTCTACCCATAAAGACTTTATCAAAGTAGCTAAAAAGCATTCTGACAAATCGATGTATTTACGAAAAGCTACTTATGAGGCTTTTATCCGGTTACACGATGCCGCAAAAAAAGATGGAATCTCTTTTATTATTAGATCAGCTACTCGAAATTTTAATCGTCAAAAACAAATTTGGGAAGCAAAATGGTCAGGTGCTAGATCGGTAGGAGGTAAAAATATTGCAAAATCTATTTCTGATCCTGTTGAAAGAGCTTTGAAAATTCTAGAATATAGCTCTATGCCTGGCACATCAAGGCATCATTGGGGAACAGATATTGACCTGAATGCTTTCGAGAATAGCTATTTTGAAAAAGGTAAAGGGAAAAAAGAATATGATTGGCTATTAAAACATGCTGCTAATTTTGGCTTTTGTCAACCCTATACAAAAAAAGATAATGCCCGTCCCAATGGTTATCAAGAAGAAAAATGGCATTGGACTTATATGCCACTTTCTGAAATTTTCACAAAACAGGCTAAATTAGAACTTACTAATGATAAAATTGTTGGTTTTAAAGGTGCTGATACGGCTGCAAAAATAGATGTTGTAAAAAACTATGTACTAGGAATAAATTTAAATTGTAAAGAATAAACTATGGCTCGAACTGAATCAAATATGCTTCCATTAGGAACAATTGCTCCTGATTTTACTCTAACGGATACTGTCAGTGGAAAAGAAATAAATTTAAAAACTTTGGCTGCTAAAAAAGCCACGGTAATTATGTTTATTTGCAATCATTGTCCTTATGTGATTCACTTAAACAATGAATTGGTGAAAATGGCAAATGACTATGCTGATAAAGATGTGCAATTTATTGCAATTAGCTCCAATGATGTAGAAAACTATCCGCAAGATGGTCCAGAACTAATGAAGAAACATGCGGCGAATTGTGGATATCCATTTCCTTATCTATATGATGAAAGTCAAGCAGTAGCAAAATCCTACGATGCAGCTTGTACCCCAGATTTTTATGTTTTCGATGGTGATTTGGCTTTGGTCTATCGAGGTAGGCTTGATGCATCTAGACCCAATTCTGGCATACCCGTTACTGGAGAAGATTTACGAAAAGCATTGGATAATACTTTAGAAATGAAAAGTCCATTAGAAATTCAATCGCCAAGCATGGGGTGTAATATCAAATGGAAATAAAGGAGAAAATCAACCTTCATACCCATACCCATTTTCAGGGATTCGCCCAGCTACTCCCTTGAAATAGGCTTCAATAACTTCGAAATCATGTTCTTGATCATTGGTAGGATAGAAAGGCTCTCTCCAATCAATAATTTTATTTGCGTAGTCAAATTTCACCATTAAAATAGGAATGCCCGCTTTTTTAGCAACATGGTAAAACCCTGTTCTAAGCCGAGATACTTTTTTCCGTGTACCTTCGGGGGTAAAACAAATATTTAGTTCATCTTCTTCATTATAAGATTTGACAAGCCCGTCTACTAGATTATTATTTTTGGAGCGATCAATTCCTGTGGCGCCCATTTTTTTCAATAAAAATCCTAAAATTGGAATTTTTATCCATGATTCTTTTATGACAAAGCCAATTTTTTGTCTTGTACTCCATTGGGTCAACATACCTAGCGGGAAATCCCAATTTGATGTATGGGGCAATACAATGGTAACAGTTTTTTTTAAGCCGTGATTGAAATCTCCCGTAACTTTCCACCCAATTATTTTGAGTATAAGGCGACTAATTGCTCGTAACATAATAAAATATTGGATTGATTAAAAAATATTCATATATTATAAAAAAAATATATAGTTTTGCACTAAAGTAATAAGGCTAAATTTAATAATTGCTTTA
>CAMZLN010000012.1 GCA_947311465.1 uncultured Saprospiraceae bacterium | reverse complement strand
CGCCCGATAGGGCGTGGGTATGTCTTATCGCTAGTTAGCAAAAGTTTTTATTTCCCCTTTTCTATACAATCCAACAACTTTATAGAATCTTTCTTAACTCCTAAAAAGATAGAATCAGCGGAAAAGTTAAAAAACCGAATATAACGTTGTTCTTCGACACGAAAATCTGTTGGTTTTCCATCGTATTCAGGTACATTACCAATATAATAAGAAAAATAAATTCCATTTTTTGCCCCAACAATCTCATCAGCTTCTTTAAATAATTTTCGTAGTTCAGATTTAGTTTTTCCGATAAAACAATATGTAGTGTTTTGAAAAAGTGCAAATTCTTTTGAATTGAATATTTTCATATTCCCTTCATGAAATGGTACTACTCTTTCAAGACGTTCATGAGTTACCCAGATTTTATCATTGGAGAAAGCTTGTTCATATATCCACCAACCATCAATATTAACAAATCTCTCTTTGGGAATATGTATTTTATTTTTAGAGAATAAACTGTCACATAAAGAACATGGATATTTTATTTTTCTTTTTTGTACTTCATTTTTATTGCTAACTATGTTCTTTGAGTTATTGCAACTCCATAAATAACTGAATAAAAAAATTAAAACTATATATTTTTTCATAAAAATTGAAATTTAATTGATTATCATTTTTTTATGTGCAATTGCCCCAGAATTACCATCTTTAATTGTAACAAAATAAAGACCAGGCATTATTCCATCTAACCTAATATTTTTTTCTTCAACTAATGTTGATAGATATACTGTTTGTCCATTGATATTAACAATCTCTACTAGACAATTTCGTTTAAAATGGGATGATGTAATTGTAAAATTTCCATTATTGGGATTTGGACGAATGGTTACTAAATCATCTATTTCAGAAGGATTTTTTGTTTCAGTAGTGCAATCATATGGTATCATTGGAGCTTTTTCACAAGCACCAATTTCACTTAAAAGTCTTAAATGATTTGCTCCAAGTATATCATTTCCAGATAAATCTCTTTGTAACTTATTAGTTTGCTTATGGCCAGCTGCCATAAGATCGCCAGAATTTGCAGTATGGCGTAGTTGAAAAGCATGACCAAATTCATGGGTCATAACACCACATAAATCTCTATATACAATAGTATCACCCATTACGACAACTTGACCGTTTCCATTTACAATAGCTTCAGGAATTTCATCTTCTAAATTAAATCTATAGTATTTTGTACCTTTACTAGGTTTTTTCCCATCCAAAACTTTTGCATTTACTAAAATATTGAAACTCTCAACTGCTGAGTCAATGTGGTCATCAGGTGAACAGTGAATACTTTTTGTTGGAGTCTTCATATATTGAACGGTTGTCTTAAACTTTAAACTGTCACTCCTAATAATTCTGCAAGTATTAGTATCATTTTTATAAGGAATTGTATCTTTAACAATTCTCACATTAATTTTATACCCACATCTCCATACATCCAAAGCTTTTATAATTTGCTCACGAGCTTTTACATTCTTTGCACTATCATTAGGGTACATATCTTCAATGATTAAATTATACCCACCATTTCCGTTAAAATTAACTAAATTCCTTCTTCGACCCCCATATGCTGTAAAATCTCGAAATATAGTATCTGTACAAATATCAATCGGAATATGTTTATAATCATTTTTCCATGAATCATTAAACATACCAAACTGAACATAAAGAGTATCAATTGATTCAATCTCACAGACTTTACAACTTTTTATAGTTTTTACTTTAATTGTATGAGTCGCCGCACCAAAAAGTCCCTTAGCAGGATGATTAGAGATAGCTTTGTTCATTGTTGGTACAAGAAGTTCAATCTTTGTATTTGACCAACTGATATAATTTTCTTCGGCCGCTTTGAACCAAGTTTTAGAATCAACATCCCAAAAAAGCACATCGCTTTTTCTTGGTTTAACAAAACCAGTGTACGGAAAACCAAATCCATAACCTGAAATAGTTATTTTGCCAGGAACACCACTTAATGATACATCTTCAACACCTGCTGCAACTCGTCGCGGCAAAATTTTAGTAATACCTAAAAAACATTCTCTTTCAACTTCAAGATTTGAATTAACGCAATTAATAGATCTATTGCCACCTGTGTTAGGATCAATAAAAACTGCAGACTGCGAAATCTGGTTGTCAGACACAGACAATTCAGGTATCCCTTTACCAGCAGGTAAAGAAATGGACACTTTTAAAATTTCCTTATTAAACCGATCCAACAATAAGTAATTACTTTCATTCTCAATTGACGAAATGGATATTTTAAAACTACTAGAACTAAAATCACTAATACTTGTTGAATACTGTAAGTTTGACAACTCATTTCCATAATTAATTTGAATTATTCCCTGATCTACAATATTTGAATCCAAATTAGTATAATTTACAATTATTTCTAAATCTCCTAAAAATAAAGGACTTTCTGTTAAAGATGCTAAAATGCTAAGATTGATATTCGAATTTCGGGTTGGAATATACGGTTCTACGGTAATATTTAAACAATTTTCATTTCGATAACCTTCTTTAGGTTCAATAATTTTCATGTCAGTTTTTGTATACATTAAAATTTTACCATAAATTTCATCATGAACATTACTATATGTATTTAAAACATCTGTTGCATATATATTATTGTCAGTATGAAACTTCAAAAAGCCCTGGTCAGATGCAACAACAGAAAAAGCGTTTCGTTCCTTTTGTTCAAGAAAAAACACCCCATACTCCCCAACAGTTAGGTGCAATAAATCATTCCAATATTCTTGAATACCATTAAACTCACCCCCCCAAGTAATAATCTCAATTGGATTACTTAAAAATTCTTTGCCTTTTAAAAGTTTCTTAGGAAGAAGAGTATTTTTCGTATAAATTCTTCCGTAATCACCTAGATATGATTTTTGATTGATTATCTCACCTTCGATTATTAAATCTGATAAATTAACTTTTTCTTTCATCGATATTGGTATAGTTTGAGAAAATCCAAAATTTGAAAGAAAAAGCAAAATTGTAATAATGGTAATTCGATTCATGATAAATGATTTAGACGTTAGGTAATATGTTTTTATTCTTAATTTTTGCTAACGACCGACGCGATAAGCAGACCCCCGCCCGATAGGGCGGGGGTCTGTCTTATCGCTAGTTATTTTCCGCATTTAATTCGACCGAAAGCCAAAAAACTCGCAAAACACAGCCATTTTCATTCATTTTTAACTCAAATAT
>CAMZLN010000011.1 GCA_947311465.1 uncultured Saprospiraceae bacterium | reverse complement strand
CTCCTTCATCCTCACCGTCAACAAAATCAAACTCCCCACCACAAAAAACACCGCCAAAGAAAGCAAACTATTTCGCATACTTCCCATCAACTGATTGACAATGCCGAAAGTAAACGTACCCAACACGATAGCCCCTTTTTCAAGTACATCATAAAAACTAAAATAGGACGTAGTATCTTCTGTATTTTCTGGAATCAATTTCGTATAAGTCGATCGAGATAAGGATTGAATACCGCCCATCACCAAGCCCACAAAACCAGCAATAATATAGAATTGAGTAATCGTTTGGACGAAATATCCGCTGACACAGATTCCAATCCAAATCAACAACATCAATTGGATGGAGATTTTATTCCCAATGGATTTTGAAATATAAGAAAAGAAATATGCTCCTACGATACCCACCAGTTGTAATAAAAGAATCAATAAAATCAAGCCCGTTTTTTCAATATGCAACTCAGCCGAGGCAAAAGTAGAAGCTAAATATATCGCTGTTTGTGCCCCAGCAGAATAAAAGAAAAATGCGTATAAAAATCGCTTGGTATTCACTTGATATTTGACTTCATTCCAAACTTTCTTTATCTCTTCATACCCTTTTTTGATAATACTCCTATTTACTTTTGACTTATCATCTTTGGGTAATCTTTTGAATGGGATTTGTGCAAAACCATACCACCATACTCCTACTAGAATAAAGGCTGTTCGAGTAGCATATCCTACACTTGGAAGTCCAATTTGCTCCCAAAATTGAATAATAATTAAAATGAAAATCAATAAAAGTACACTGCCGATATATCCGTAAGCGAAACCTTGCGCACTCACTTTATCATATTTTTTTTCGGAAACAATCAATGGTAAAAATGAATTATAAAACACTTGACCACCTGCAAATCCAATCACAGAAAGGACAAAAGCAGAAATTCCCAAGTATAATCTATCCATACTAGTAAACCAAAATAAGGCAACACATGCAATCGAACCAATTAATGTAAACATTTTCATAAAAAATAATCTCCTACCCCCATAATCTGCTATTCCTGAAAGTAAAGGAGAAATCAATACAATAATGATGTATGCGAATGAAATACAATAAGAAAACAAAGCACTATTTGACATTTCCATTCCAAAAAGTACAAAATCTTTATCAACTATTGAGTTAAAATAAATCGGAAAAATGGCTGTAGTTATTACCAATGCGAAAGCAGAATTTGCCCAGTCAAACATCGCCCAACCTTTAATGGTACGTTTATCATCTAAAATAATCTCATTCAAAGCCATAATACGTTTTTAGTTTCGTCCAAGATAGACAAATGTTCGATAATGATGAAATTATCTTATTATTTTTTAAATTTGAGCTCTGAATCAATAAACACAAATAATGAATATTGCAATTTTATCACGAGGTCCAAACTTATACTCGACTAAAAGTCTATATTATGCTGCCACCAAACGAGGGCATGAAGCTTTGGTTTATAACCATCTCTATTTTGACATTGTGTTAGAATCCAATGAGACAAAAATATTTTATGGTGGAAATCCATTTCCAAAAGTAGATGCTGTAATTCCAAGAATTGGATCTTCAGTAACACAAATGGGAGCATCTATATTGAGGCAAATCAAACTCAATGGAATGTTTACGACTTTATCCGCACAATCATTGATAATTTCAAGGAACAAATTGCATACGTTACAATTATTATCCAATCAAGGGGTTAATATTCCAAAAACATTATTTACAACAGAAAATACTACACCAGATTATTTGTTGGAAATTATGGGAGGAGCTCCAATAATTGTTAAATTAGTAAGTGGAACACATGGAATAGGCGTTTTTCTTGCAGAAACGAACAAAATGGCACTTTCCATGATGGAAGTATTCAAAATGACCAATAAAAAGTATATTTTACAAGAATTTATAAAAGAATCTAACGGAGAAGATATTCGAGCATTGGTGGTGGATGGAAAAGTAGTCGCATCAATGAAAAGAAAAGCCAAATCAGGGGAATTTAGATCTAATCTGCATCAAGGAGGTTCTGCCATTGCCATCAAATTGACAAGTGCCGAAGAAGAAATGGCCATAAAATCTTGCGAAATATTGAATTTAAAAGTTGCAGGAGTAGATATGCTCCAATCTTCCAACGGCCCTCTTTTATTAGAAATAAATCCTTCTCCTGGATTGGAAGGGATAGAAACCACAACAGGAATAGATGTCGCAGGAA
The DNA here is from genome assembly GCA_947311465.1 of uncultured Saprospiraceae bacterium. Classification (GTDB taxonomy): domain Bacteria; phylum Bacteroidota; class Bacteroidia; order Chitinophagales; family Saprospiraceae; genus CAMZLN01. The sequence continues at coordinate 1,406 of CAMZLN010000011.1, read as the reverse complement.
AAATTATTGAATTTATCGAACGAAATATATGAGCCAATTAATTATTAATAAGATTGAAATTCCCTTGGGAACAACGAAGGAATTGAAACTTCCCGTTGGTAAAATTGCTTCGGGACAAATGATTTATGTGCGTACAAAGATATTTCGTAGCCCTAAACCAGGTCCCGTAATATTGCTCATGGGCGGACTGCATGGTGACGAAATCAATGGCGTAGAAATTGTTCGTCAATTTTCAACTTCGGAAATTCCGACATCAATTAGCAAAGGAACAATCATCACCATTCCTTGTCTAAACACTTACGGATTTATTAATTTTTCTAGGGATACACCCGATGGTAAAGATGTGAATCGCAGTTTTCCAGGACACACACAAGGATCACTTTCTGCTCGGATTGCAAGGGTGATTACAAAAAAGATACTACCAATTATCGACTTTGGAATAGATTTTCATACTGGGGGAGCAAGTAGATACAACTATCCACAGATTCGTTATTCAAAAAATGATGTGATTGCTCAAAAGCTGGCAATTGCATTTGCTGCTCCCTATACGATTGAAAAAAATATAATTCCAAAATCATTTCGAAGTGCTGCCAAAAAACTAGATATCCCCATTATTGTATTTGAGGGTGGTGAATCTTTACGGTATGATGATTTCTCTATTCAAATTGCTTTCGATGGAATAAAACGTATTTTGAAAGAACATGGAATGTTAAAAACAGCTCCAAAATCAAAAATTCAACAATATTTCGTTAAAACAACATGGATTAGGGCTTCGAAAGCGGGTCTTTTCCAATGGAAGAAAAAATCAGGAGATTATATACATATAGGGGAATTGATAGGAGTCATTTCTGATCCTTATGGCAATGAATCGTATGATGTAATTTCGAAATTAGATGGATATCTTATTGGGCATAATAATGCTTCTGTGGTGAATATGGGGGATCCGTTGTTTCATGTGGGGTTGGATTGAGTTTCAGTTATAAAAGTTATAAAGTTATAAAAGTTATAAAGTTATAAAAGTTATAAAGTTATCAGTATTCAGTATTCAATTATTAAAGCTAGAAATATATCAGAATTGCATTCATTCATTCAATAATTCAATAATTCAATCATTAAAAAAGTCAATAATTAAAGCTAGAAATATATCAGAATTGCATTCATTCATTCAATAATTCAGTAATTCACTCATTAAAAAAGTCAATAATTAAAGCTAGAAATATGCCAGAATTGCATTCATTCATTCAATAATTCAATCATTAAAAAAGTCAATAATTCAATAATTTAAAAAAGTCAATAATTAAAGCTAGAAATATATCAGAATTGCATTCATTCATTCAATCATTCAATAAATCAGAAATTCACTCATTAAAAAAGTCAATAATTAAAGCGAGAAATATCCCAGAATT
>CAMZLN010000010.1 GCA_947311465.1 uncultured Saprospiraceae bacterium | reverse complement strand
TCATCTTTGGTCGCTTTCTGTAATGAAAGCAACATCTGATGGTAATTTGACTCCTGATTGTGGTGGTGGAAATGGTGGTGGAAACGGAAATCAAACTTCCATTGCTTGTGATGTGAACTACACTATTTCAGGATCAAATATATCTTTTTCTGGAAAAACAGATCATATTTCTATCCAGATTTTTAACCACAATTGGTCTCAAACCGTCTATTCTTGTTCAGACAATTGTGATGAAGGTTTTGATATTGGAAACCTAGATATCAATGAGCAATACCATGTAAAAGTGACCACATACAATACCAATGCAACTGGTGGTTGGGAATTGGCATGTGAAGAATTAATGGACGTGGTTTTCAACGGATCATCTAGTATTGGATTCGTGATTTCAGAAACGAAAGATATACAATATAAAGATTATGGCATACTTTATCCAAATCCTGCTACGAATGTCGTTTATTTGAAATTAAATAATTTTGTTGGAAAATCTGCAAATATTTCAATTGTAAATTCATTGGGGCAAATGGTTAAACAACAAGTTGTTGATGCCGTTGATAGTCCAATTCAAATGAATGTAACTGATTTACAATCTGGCATTTACCAAGTATTAATTGATGTAGAACATGAAGATGTTTTTGTTAAGAAATTGATGATTGTGAAGTAAGATAAATTGAAGTAGCATAAAAAAAAATGTCAAGCTCAAAAAGCTTGACATTTTTTTTGTTCTAAATCTACGCTTTAGTCTAAATCGTAATCAACTTCCGAGTAACCATTTCCCCATTCTTTTCAAAAACCAAAAAGTAGATCCCTTTTTCGTGATTAAAGAAATCAATGTTATAATAATTAATTCCTTTTTCAAGCGTATTCTGCCCATTTTGAATCAATCTACCATTTATATCCACAATAGACCATTTGAAATCATCTTGTAAATTACTCAAAACAGAAAATGAGATATTATCTTCAATGAGATTGCCATGTAACTGGATATTCTCAGATAAGGTATTTTTTGCCTTGGGATAAATCAGGTGAATGAGATTTTTTTCTTCGTGGCTTAGGTTGGAAAGGTCGAGATGTCCGCCTTCCATGTAGATGTCGAGACTGATATTATTTTGAATATTTTTTATACTTTTTCTAATTTGACCGTTTTTTCCAAAGCTGAAAGATGTTCCTTTTTTAAGATGGAGTGTCGCATGGCTATCCTTTTTATTGGGTAATAATACCATGATATTATTGATTTCGAGAGCAGCATTTGCTTCCAATTTAATTTCAGAATTATCAGCTAAAGCAATCATTCCATTTTCATTGTTTCCATAAATAAGATGGGCATCTTTATCAATTTTAAACGTTGAGCCAGAGTCAAAAAGAAAACAACTCGATTTTGAATTGAAAGAAATATTTCCAGATTTATAAGTGAAGGTAGTTCCTTTTGTCAATAAAACTTCAATGGCAGTCATACAAAAATCTGTTTGATCTTGTATTATTTCAAGCGGATGTCTTATTTCAGTACTACCTTCAATTAGTCCACCTCTTAGACTTGTAAATCTTTGATAGCTTAGAGTATTCATGATAGAACAACTCAAGGAGATTTTGTATTGTTCAGTTTTGTTTTCAGCCAAATCAACATCAACAAAAGTAATATGGTCAGGAGCAGGGTAGGATGTGGAATCATGTAGCACTAAAAATCCTGCATCGTAATTGGAACTATTATTTCCGAATTTTAAATAAGAGAAATCTACTAAATAACTCGTATCAAGTTTAAATTCCTCTGGAATGGTAATATGATCTATATTGACTTGATTATAGAGTTTGGATAGTGAAATTTGACTTGGGATATAAGCGGATTGTACAAAATCATTGAATTCATATTTTAGAATAACTGACTTAAGTTTTATAAATTTAAAGTTGTCAGTAATAATACATTTATCACCGAAATATAAATTTGAGTAGTCATGAATAGGAGTATCTAATGAAGTGTATAATTTGGTTGTATCATCTCCTTCTTTTGATGGAACTTCAAAAACCATAGTGAATTGAGAAATAAATTGACTGAAGAAATTATTAATGGTAAACATTGTATTGGGTTGCACAAAAAGTGAATCATCTGCTTTAATCTCGATAAACACCGGACTTGTTTTTGCAAAATCAGGAATATCAAATTTTCCAAATTCATCGACGTTAATGCACAATTCTTGTGGTTCACCGTCGATCTTATTATTTTCCGTTTGAAAAATTATTACATTGGATGGAAGTCTAATGTCTGTGGAAGAATCTGAACTACATTTCCTTATGCTATTTTCATTAGTCAATACAGAAATATCTTGAGCATGAATAAGATTTGAAAATAGTAGTAACATCAACAATAATAAGCTATATTTTTTCATAAGTCAATTTTTCTAACAAAGTTAAACTAACAATATGATTTAAGCAAGTTTCATTTTGTAAACTAGCTGTCATTTCTTCTTATTAAACCAAAAACAAATCAATACGACTATCTTCAATCTTTCCTTTTTCAGCATCAGGAATCCCAATATCCGAAATAATCGCATGAACCATATCTATATTTCCAATCTTCACAAAACTCTTTCTGCCGAATTTGCTTGAATCACTAACTAGTACAACTTTCTTCGCAATCTCCATCATCGTTTTTGACAGTGTAGCCTCATGTATCACAGGGGTATAGATTCCTTTGTCAAACTCAATGCCGTCTGCACCTAAAAATGCAATATCACAATAATAATTTCTGAGATTACTTTCTGCCATCGGGCCTATGAGCGATCTCATTTCTGGACGAAGAATACCCCCAGCTATTATAACTTCTACTCCTTCAAAATCAGCAACTTGCTCTGCAATTGGAAGACTGTTGGTAATTAATTTTATGTTTTTAAATCCACCTAGATTTTTAGAAATCTCTAGGGTTGTTGAACCCGAATCCATTACAATGGTATCTCCTTCACTGATCAATTCTATTGCTTTTTTCCCAATGCGTTGCTTTTCTTTTTTAAACCGATTGACTCTCATGTTTAAACTGAGATCAAAATTTACGGGCTGCTTTTTAATGGCTCCACCTCGTGTTCGAATCAAAAGTCCTTTATCTTCCAACTTCCCTAAATCATTTCGAATAGAAACTTCACTTACCTCGTAAAGCTTACTCAATTTTGAAACAGAAAGTCGATCTTCTTTTTCGAGAAGTTTTAATATTTCTGTTCGTCTATCTAATGTATTCCTAGTTCCTTTTCCCATTTATTATTAGTGTTCGATGATGGTTTTTGTCATGTTGATAGGTTAAATTCTTCAACACAATTACTAAATTAATATAATATTTAAGGATTTTATAAAAAAATGATAAATATCTTTCAAATCCTTATTATTTCTTTGTAATATTGTACTTTGTCATAGTTTCGTAATGAAATGAAATTTTAGTCTTTTAAAATACCTTAAAAAATAGGATAAATGGTTTTGTCGAATTATACTTTAAATGAAATTGATCAACAACCTTTACTATGGAAAGAAGTATTTCAGCAAATTCTTTCGGATAGGAAAAATATTAAATCTTTTTTAGACAACATTAAGGCAAATCCTTATACGCAAGTCATTTTTACCGGAGCAGGTTCTTCATTTTTTATCGCCGAAATGGTGGCAAGTATTTTTCAAAAAAATACTGGACTAAATTCAAAAGCGGTTTCTTCTACTGAAATCGTTACTCATCCTAAGCAATATATTCCTTCAGATAATAAACCCTTCTTGATGGTTTCTTTTGCAAGATCAGGTAATAGTCCTGAAAGTGTAGGAGCCGTTAATTTAGCCAATGAATTGAACGATAACACGAAACACCTTATTATTACATGCAACAAATCGGGGCAATTGGCACAGTTTGATATGACCAATGAACAACTTTCCATTGTATTGCCTGAAGCGGCTAATGATAAAGGATTGGCTATGACAAGTAGCGTTACTTCTATGGCGTTGGTCAGTATTTTGGTTTCAAATATTGATGAAATTGAAACACAAGAAAAACAGGTGGATATCATTTCTGAAATTGGATCTAATATTTTACTTGAATATAAGAATATTTTGAAAGAAATTGCTAGAAAAAAAATGGATAGAGCTGTATTCTTAGGTTCTGGTCCTCTGATGGGCGTCGCTAGAGAAGCGCATTTGAAGGTGCAAGAATTGACAAATGGTGATCTGCTTTGTAAATTTGATTCTTTTTTGGGATTTAGACATGGGCCTAAAGCTATTGTTGATAATAATACGATGATTGTTTATTTTTTATCCAATGATCCTTATGTTATGAAATATGAACATGATTTGATTCTTTCGATTAAAAATGAACAAGCACCTTTGTACACGGTTGGAATTGGAAATCTTGCTCCAAAAGATGCTTTTGATTTGAGTATCGAATTTTCTAATAATGATATTAACGAACAGTATTTAACGATTTGTAGCCTATTACCCATTCAATTATTTGCCGCTTATCGGTCAATGAGTATGGGATTGAATCCTGATTCTCCTTCCAAATCGGGAGCAATTCATAGAGTAGTACAAGGTGTGAATATTTATCCTTTTAACGGTAATTCTTAATTATGATTCTTGCGGTATGTCTAAATCCGGCTGTTGATACTTTAATTTATCTCAATGATATTGTGAAGGGGAGTGTCAATAGAATTCAAAAAGAAATTCCTTTTCCTGGGGGCAAAGGAGTGCATGTGGGCTTGGGTGTGAAGGAGTTGGGGGAAGATGTAACTGTTTTAGGTATTTGGGGAGGGCTGACTGGACAATGGATCAAAGATGAACTCAATAAGAAAGGAATAAAATGTATAGGTCCAACTGTTGATGCATGGACACGTGTTTGTCAAACTATAAAGTCTAAAAGTGCTTTTGATGAAACAGAAATTTTGGGCGTAGGTCCAAAAATTGACGATATTGTATTTTCGCAATTTATGAGTGATTACCAGAATATTTTAACAAATGTTGAAATTGTATCTATTTCTGGATCTTGTCCACCTGGTACTCCCGATGATGCGTACGCTCAGATGATACGTATTGCAAATGCACAACAAATTCCTACTGTAATAGATTGCACGGGTACCCAATTTGAAAATGCAATAAAAGAAAATCCAACGGCTTGTCATCTCAATTATTCTGAAGCTAAAACAATTTCTGGAAAACTTGGAATGAAAGATTGTATTGAGTATTTGAAAATGTATTTTGAAATTCCAGTCATTACAAAAGGGGCTGAAGGATTGGTTATTTCTAAAAATGATAATTTGCTGCGGACAAAAGTTGGTGTTGATAAGGTCGTAAGTCCAGTGGGAAGTGGAGATGCAGTGACTGCCGCTTTGGTGGTAGGTGTGAAGAATGGATATGATATTGAAAAAATTGCAAAGTTAGCAGTATCCTGTGGTGCTGCAAATTGTATTCGGCCTGAGTTGGGTTTGTTTTATAAGGACGATGTATTTCGGTTAGAAAAAGAAGCTATAATAAATGTTTTTTGACAAATTCCGTGAAAGAAAATTTCAACATGAAAATCGGAATTTTTAAAAGAATCTTAAGTATGTAAATTATGAATAAAAAATACGATATCATAGTTGTTGGTGAATTGAATGTAGATTTGATTCTAAATAATATCCAAGGTTTTCCTGAAGAAGGAAAAGAAATATTGGCAGATGATATGAATTTGACTTTGGGGAGTTCTTCCGCAATTTTCGCTTCTAATATCAGTACTTTGGGGGCGAAAACGGCTTTTATTGGTAAAATCGGAATTGATACTTTTGGAAACTTAACGATAGATTCATTGCACAAAAGAAAGGTCGATACGGATTTAATTATTCGCTCTAAAGATCATCAAACTGGAGCAACGATTGTTTTGAATTATGGAGAAGACAGGGCGATGGTCACCCATCAAGGGGCAATGGCTCATTTGGGTATCAATGATATTAATGTATCTGAAATTAAAAAAGCAAAACATCTTCACGTTTCTAGTATCTTTTTACAGCCTTTGATTAAAAAAGATATTATTCAGATTTTTAAAATCGCTAAAGATAATGGTTTGACCACTTCTTTGGATATTCAATGGGATCCTGAAGAAAAATGGGATGTTGATTTCAAAACTTTGCTCCCAGTGGTTGATGTATTTCTACCCAATAGACAAGAATTATTGGCAATAACCAAAACTTCTACTATTGATGAGGCTATTGATTATTTATTGCCTTATGCTAACCATATTATTGTGAAAATGGGAAGTGATGGGTCAAGGGGGTATTTTTTAAAGGAAAAATATGATATTCCCGCTTTTAAAAATGAAGACGTGGTAGATGCAATAGGGGCTGGCGATAGTTTTAATGCGGGTTTTATTTCTAAATTTATTCATGGTGAAAAATTGGAAGATTGTCTTCGATTTGGAAATTTAATCGGTGCTATTAATACTTGTGCTTCTGGTGGAACAACAGCTTTTAAAAATATGAAACGTGTGACACGTTTGGCGGAAGAGCGATTTGGGATAAAAATATAAGTTACAAATAAGATCAGCATTCAATAATCAATAATTTATTCATTCAATAACTTTTATTCAATCATTAGGTAAATGAAATTAGCACAACGATTAAAAATAGCACAAAGCAACAAGGAATGCATACTGGCTACCAATTTTTACAATTTTGAAACCCTTCGTGGGGTATTGGAAGCTGTCAAAATGAAAAATCAACCTATTATTTTACAATTGACCAAGAGTTCGATTGCTTATATGGGGTTGGAAAATGCAGTGAGTATGGCGAAAACAGGTATTGAATATTATGGGGTACAAGGATGGGTTCATTTAGATCATGGGGGGAGTGTTGAATTAGCGCACCAATGTTTGAAAGCTGGTTTTGACTCTGTAATGTACGATGGTAGTGAATTGCCTATTGAAGAAAATATTCACAATACAAAAAAGGTTGTTGCATTAGCTAATAATTTCGGGGCAAATGTAGAAGCTGAACTGGGATACATTGCCAAATTAGGTCAATCGGATAAAATCGAATATACTGCGGTAAAGGATGCAAAAGAATTTGTAGATGCAACTAAGGTGAATGCCTTAGCTGTTGCCATTGGAACGGCTCATGGGTTTTATAAACAAACTCCAAAATTAAATTTTGAAAGATTAGTGGAAATCACTGAAGCTACGGATGTTCCACTTGTTTTGCATGGTGGTTCGGGTGTGCCTGGTGATGCCATCATAAAGGCTGTTGGCTTGGGTATTTGTAAATTGAATGTAGCTACTGAATTGAAAAATGCTTTTATGTTGAAATTACAAGCGTTGTTGATAGAAAATACAGAAATTGATTTAAGAAAGGTGTTTCCTCCTGCGATTGATGCTGTAAAGGCAATTGTGGAAAGTAAACTTGATTTGGTTGCACGTCAAATTGAAGTGTAAATGTAGCGAAAAATCGCTGATAATTGGGTAAAGGACGATTTTCTTTAATGTTTCATAACCTTACGAAAATTATATTTATAAATTTAATCGAAACCTTATGTAATTTAAACTTTATTTTTTATATTTGTTTCGTAAAGTTATTCTAAAGAATCTACTTATTACAGACTTTTACATCATCTGCTAGGGAACAATATCATACCAACTAATTCAAAGATTAAAAAAAAAATACATAATTTTTAATATAAAAGTTATAAAACGAAAAATATTATAGAATGAAAAACCTACTTTTTATATTTACTTTGATCTTTTTATCCAATATTTTAGATGCTCAAACTTACTCGGGTACTATTCAAGATGAAGATAATTTGGGGCTGCCTGGGGTTAGTATTTTAATTCAAAACTCATCCAATGGTACAATAACAGATATTGACGGTCATTTTGAGTTAAATGCTCAACCTGGAGATGTCATTGAAATTTCATTTATTGGGTATCTCAACCAAGTCATTACTTTAAATGATGGCAATCATGTTTTGAATATTAATCTCGAACCCATTACAACAATTTCATCAATCAAAACTGTATTGGGTTCGAGATTAATATTCAAAACATGATTGCCATCATTTAAAGTAATAACTTGGTTGAGATACCAAATAAATGAAATTTCAATGACATCTCCAGGTTGAGCATTTAACT
>CAMZLN010000009.1 GCA_947311465.1 uncultured Saprospiraceae bacterium | reverse complement strand
TTTGTTTTCTTCAAAATAATATAAATCATCATTATATTCTATTTGAGATCCCCAAAAATCAATTACAATAGGGCCAGATTTTTGCTTCCATTCTATAGCGCCAGTTTTAGAGTTAAGAGCAATTAATTTATGAGGCTTTTCTTTTTGGGCAAAGATTACAAGATTCCCTCTAGTGAACATTTTTTTTCTGTCAAAAGCAGAATAATCAGTATTCTCCCAGTTAAAATCATCTATTACAAAAGGTCCAGTTTCAATTGTACTTTTAGTAGAAAACTCAGTATCACAATCAACTTCATCTAGAAGAAGGTCACAACTAAATAAAAATATACTCATCATTAATAAATAAAATAGGTTTTTCATTGCTTTTAATTTTTGTTTAATACAAAGGTAAGTGCAATGAAATACTGTTTTGTCTCCAATATGGCGACAAATAGATATTTATTTCGCTAATATTAAGAAAGTGGAGAAGTTTAGTCGATTGTCTTAACGACAATCTAGGTAGGAAGGTTAGTTGCTAGGCTGACGAGTACCTGATTCATAAAGTAAATTCTATTTATGAATAAAATCCAACTCAACTGCTCACCTAGATTTTGCACAGGCAAAATTGCCTAACCTTCTCAACTGAATTACTTTACAACCTCCATTTTTCCAATCAAACCATTTTCATTTAATATATTTATAAAAAACACACCATGTGGAAGCCGATTGGTATTGAACTGAATATGTTGAAGTCCAATTTTTGATTTGAAAGTTTTTTCCAAAATAAGTTTTCCATTTACGTCAAAAATAAATGCGGTACAATTTTCAATAGATTTAGAAACATATTCAATATTTAGCACATCGTTAAAAGGAATTGGGGCTGCAGAAATTTGAATTTCAAAGTTAGAAATATCATCTACAGCGACTTCATCGCTCAAGTCAAGTGCCATCATACCACGTCCAAAGGTAGCAGCGACTAATTTTTTTGCATCTTCATCATAATCGAGATCAGACACGACTACATTAGGAAAATCATTTCCAAGAACATTCCAAATTTGACCACCATCTTTACTTTGAAAAACACCAATATCTGTGGCAATATAAAGGTCATTATTTTGGGCATTTACAACGATATCATTGATGGGAACATCAGGTAAATCACCCCCTATGTCACTCCAATTATTACCATTATCATCCGTTTTGTAAATATGGCCTTTGAATTCGCCAAAGCGATATCCTGAAAAAGAAACATAGCAACCATTTTCATTTTGCGGATCTGCATGTACAGCCGTCACCCATCGAGTAGGCAGAGATTCAGAAACTAAAGTCCAAGAACTTCCGCCATCCTTGGTGACTTGCACGTTTCCATCATCGGTTCCAATCCAAATAATATCACTATTTAATGGAGAAATACTAATTGTTGTAAGCGTACCAAAAATAAGATTTTTCAAAATAGGGTTCGTCGTTAAATCATCACTAATTACATTCCAAGATTGCGCTTTATTGGTAGATTTATAAAGTCTATGTGAACCCCAGTAAATTGTTTCAGGATCATTTGGGTCTAGGGCGATAGGAGTGTTCCAATTGCTCCTATCAGTATTTGTTGGTCTTGCAGGAATAAAACTGATTCCTTTATTTTGCGATCTTGCAATATTCCCATATTGGTATTCTGCATAAATATTATTTTGATTAACAGGGTCAACCAATACTCTGAATCCATCACCACCATAAATTCTTTTCCAGTCATTTTCATTTCCAGTATTGGTACGGATAGTTCCATTATCTTGAGCTCCACCAAAAACACTTTCTGGTTTAGAATGATTAATTTCGCAAGTATAAAATTGGGTAATAGGAAGACCTTTTTTCTTATCGAAAAACGTACCCCCATTATTAGAAGTATAAACACCGCCATCATTTCCAATCAATACTTTGTCAGGATCATTTGGATTGAAACAAACGGCATGTTGATCCGCATGTGCACTACTGAAAGTTTCTGAAAATGAATTTCCACTATTGGAGGACTTGAACATATCGACACTGGCAACATAAATTACATCTGGATCCGTAGGGTGTACCCAAATTTTTCCAAACCACCACATATATGGAGCGTCAGCAAATCCAGCTGCATTTTTTAAATTCCAAGAAGCTCCACCATCAGTTGATTTATAAATTCCAAGTAGATATGAAGTAGAAGGGTGTGCAATTACGGTATATAAAATTTCAGGATTGGAAGGAGATATCGATAATCCAATCCGCCCCATTTCAGCAGGTAAGTTGGCAGTAAGTTTCGCCCAGTTTTCTCCACCATCAGTAGATTTATAAATTGCAGAACCAGGGCCACCATAGTTTCTTTCGTTTACCTTTCGAGACCTTTGCCAAGTAGCAGCATAAATGATATTGCCATCATTAGGATGAATTGCCATGTCAATAACACCTGTAGAATCATTGATAAAAAGAACATTTTTCCAAGTGACACCTCCATCTGTTGTTTTATAAATACCTTGATCTGGACTATTTTTAAACAACGATCCCATTGCACCAACCCAACAAGTTTTTGGATCCGTAGGGTGGACAATAATCTTACCAATACTTCCTATTTTATTCAAACCTAGACTTGTCCAAGATTCGCCCAAATCGGTAGATTTATAGACCCCCGCTCCATCATAAGCTAAAGATCCGCCCCCTGCATTGGGTTCGCCAGTACCCACATATATTATATTTTGATTTGAAGGAGCAATTGCAATATCACCGATAGACATATCCATGCCTGAGCCTGAAATTGGAATCCAAGCATCATTATCATCTAGTTTAAATAGCCCACCAGAAGCAGAACCTACAAGCGTTACAGCCGGATTGGTATTGGTAACTTCGATATCCGTTACTCGTCCCCCGATGTTGGTAGGACCTACGAAAGACCAATTGAGTTCAGATCTAAGCTGCCCTTTTTGTTGTTTATATTTTAGTGCATTAGAATACGCTTTGCTATCGATTTCATTGTAGGGATAAATTCGTTGTTGTAAAAACCATTGATTGGGTTTTAGCTTATTTTCAAGTTTTGCGATTTTGGTTTTATTATTTTCGTCTAATGTATTGGAAGATTGATAATTCCAAACGAAAAGAGAAATTGTAATAAATAGAATTGCGGCAATAAAATTCGATAATTTCATAAGTTGATCAATTTGTTTTGACTAAAATATAACAATATTAGATATTTACAAAAGATATGAAGAAAAAAAATGATTTAGGACGGCAGGACGGCAGGACTTCAAGACATCAGGACTTCAGGACTTCAGGACGGCAGGACTTCAAGATGGCAGGACTTCAGGACTTCAAGACTTCAAGACGGCAGGATGGCAGGACGGCAAGGACTTCAAGATGGCAGGACGGCAGGACTTTCGACTTTAAGATATGGTCATACCCTAGTGCACGACATAGTATCGATATGAATTATTTTTCAATTATTTTCATAATTTATTACCGACTAATCATCAGAATAAAAAAAAATCATTAAATTTGATAAAAAAATAAAACCATGAAATCAAAATACTTTTTACCAATAGCACTTTTAGCTTCTATATTTATCATGTCATGTGGATCTGACTCAAAAAAAGCAGAGGCAAAAACATCATCTACAGAACAGATTAAGCAGGCACCTGCCGCAGCTACAGCAACGACTCCTTCTAAACCACAACCTCCGCAAGAGACATCAAAAGAAAAAATGTCAGCATCTGTGATTGGTACGGCCATGAATGCAGCAACAGCGATTGCGGTTTCAGGAATAGGAATTGCTGAAAATAACTATGAAAAGGAGAAATTGATATCTGCCAATCAGTCGGTTCAAAAAGCTTTCAAAGAATTGTCTAAATTTAAGGATGAGAATTCTAACTATTTTGCACCAGATTCTCAAAATTTTAAGTTTTTCACTGCTTTTTCAAAGTTTACGGAAGCATCTAAAAAAATGATTTCTGAAGTGGATTCAGGAAATTTAAAAAGTTATAATGCGGCTTTGAATAATGCTTATAATGTTTTGGCTAAGATTTATGGGGAGCTTTGATTTGGGGGGCAGGACGGCAGGACTTCAAGATGGCAAGACTTTAGGATATCAAGGTCGAGCCTAGATGAGTTGACGTTTGAAAATAAGATTTATTTTTGAAATAATGTAAAAATGCCACGAATGCACGG
>CAMZLN010000008.1 GCA_947311465.1 uncultured Saprospiraceae bacterium | reverse complement strand
ACTGCGTCTTTCCCTCGAATAAGAAATAATTTGAAGCAAAGTCATCAAAAACGAGTTTTTTCTCAAAAAATCTTCAAATTATCCCTTCTTCTTCGTTGAAAGACTCCATCGGGACTTGCTATGTTGTTCGTTTCGTGATTTACCATTTACCCCGAATTTTCATTCGGAGTTATTTTGGTAAACCCAGTTGGGCTTGCATACTTTCATATTCCTTCCTCGTTGAACAAGTTTTTCTAACGGACTATTTCTATCTAAGTATTTTAAAAATAAAAATAAAATTCTACATATCTATACAATCGAAATTTCGTAATAATAAAATCCAAATTTAAATCCAAAACAGTTACAATTGAAAATATTTTGTCATGTGAAAAAATAAATTTTCCACTAAATTATAAACAACAAGTTGATAAAATTATAAACAAAAAAATAAAGAATTAAAAGAAATCAACAACTGTTGATAAAAATGTTAATATCACATCTCAACTGAGTATTTTAAATTCAAAACAGAAAGAAAAAGCAAAAGTCCAGTAATTTGATGCAAAGCACCAAACACTACAGGAATATGTCCAATAGAAAAACTAATAGTAAAAATACCTAAAATAATCTGACTTATCAACAAAGTTACAAACATATAAACACTACGATTGGGCAAATTTCTAAAATATGATTTTATAAGACCAAATACCACTAACCCAAAAATGCAATATGCAAACCCTCTATGAAAAATTTGAACAATAGCTTTTAAAGATGCATTAGACTCATAATTTCCAACATCACTAATATCAGAAGAAAAAATAATAAATTTAAACTCCGCAAAATGTGAGAAAATAGAAAAATAAGGATGTACCAGCGCTGCGCGCATACCAGCCATAAGTCCACCCATCAGAATCTGAAGAAAAATAAATACCACTAGAAAGGAAATAAACGAATTTGAGTTGCCCTTACCAATATCCTTTAAAGTCAATTTCCATGTAACAAAGAGATAACCAAGCAGAACAGTAGCGATCAATAAATGAGTAGTTAATTTATAAGCACTAACCCAAGTCCTAGTATCATCATTAAGACCACTATAAACCATAATGATACCGAATACAGCAGCAAGAATAGCAAGAAGTATAACAACTATTAATCTTCTAATCAAAACTTTAGGAAGCATTCCTTTAACTAAAAAGAAAAGAAAAGGGAATAAGAAAACAAATCCCATAAAACGAGCCCATAAACGATGGAAATACTCCCAAAAGAAAATCCATTTATAATCCGCCAATTGCATATTGCTATGAAGATCTGTAAATTGCTTTTTAGCTGCAGCCTTATACAAATCAAAAGATTCATTCCATTCTACGTCATTCAAAGGAGGGAGAGTACCCTGAATCACTTTCCATTCAGTTATAGATAACCCACTATCAGTAAGTCTAGTAATACCCCCTAAAACAATTTGAACTAAAATCAAAACCACACCAATAAACAACCAACGTTGTACACTCCTATCTACTTTCATCTTTTTACTACAAACATAAATAATTAAATAATTGTTTTAAAACATTTTTTAACTCTAAAATTTTACTTGACCTTATAATATTAATAAAATAAATTTAAATCTAAAAAATCTCATCATCATCAAGGCTGTTGATTTGTTTATAAAAAATAACAGCAAATAACAAACTCTAAGTTACTAAGAAAATAATATTGTTAATCAACATAAGACAATAGATATAAAGACTTAAATATTAATCATTTATACATGTTCCTCACATAAGGTAGAATAACAATTTTGATAAAAATAAAAACAAAATAAAAATCAATAACAATTTATAAGTTGTAAATAACTCATACATCAATTCACATAAATATTCATATATTTGTATAATATAATATATGTAAATTTAAAATTCTTAGTAGATGTTAATAATCAAATAGTTTTCCACATAGAACCTCACAAGTCGTGGTTAATTAAAAAAATAAAAGCCTATTGAGAATCAAAGGTTTATAAAATGAATTTATCGGAATATTAATAACTTTGTCATAAATAAGGCAAGATGTATCATTGTTTTGTTTTATTCTGCAAAAATAGTCATAAATTGATACAAAACGTTTTAAAAATCAATAGAATGTGTGGAAGATACTCTTTTAATCTGACAGCTCAAATAATTAAGGATAGTTTGGATATAATTATACCTAAACAATTAGAGTTAAATTTTAACTTGGCTCCGACCCAAAAAGCCTATGCGGTATTAAGTGATGGTCCAGAAAAATTAGTACAATTAAGATGGGGACTGATACCATCTTGGACTAACAACCCAAAATTAAATGGGAAACTAATAAATGCGAGAATAGAAAGTATCCAAGAAAAACCATCGTTTAAAGAATCCATACATTCTAGGAGATGTTTAATACTTGCGGATAGTTTTTATGAATGGGAAACTATTTCCAAAGAAAAATACCCGTACAGAATTCTTCCAAAGAAAGATTCATTATTAGTGATGGCAGGAATTTGGGATGAATGTATCATTGAAAATAAGAAAGTTAGAACTTTTTCAATAATTACTACAAAACCGAATAGCTTTATGAAAACCATTCATCATCGAATGCCGTTGATACTAGATACAAAGCAGAGAAGAAATAATTGGTTGTCCAATACAATTGAGTTGAGTATCCTATTAAAAGATATAGAGTTGGATGATAATTACTTAGAAAAATATCCAATTTCAAATATTGTAAATTCAGTAAGGAATAACGGAATAAAATTGCACCGTGAGGTGCCCAAACAAGGAAAATTATTTTAAATGAGAGTATTAATTCAAAGGGTCAGCGAATCAAAAGTACTTGTAGATAAAAAAGTAGTTGGAGAAATTGAAAAAGGATTATTGTTGTTGGTTGGGATTGAAGCATCAGATAATCAAAATGATATAGAATGGATTGCAAGAAAAGTAATCAATATGAGAATTTTTAGTGATGATGCCGATAAAATGAATTTATCCTTATTAGATGTAAAAGGAGACATTTTAGTTATTAGCCAATTTACACTTCAAGCAAGTACTAAAAAAGGCAATCGACCATCCTATATAAATGCCGCAAAACCAGAAATAGCTACACCTATATATGATGCATTCAAAAAAGAGTTAAGTTTTCAAATAAACAAACCCATTCAAAGTGGTATATTTGGAGCAGATATGAAAGTACACTTAATAAATGATGGTCCAGTCACAATTTGGATAGATAGCAAGGATAAAAAATAATGGAAAAAATAGACAAAAGGGATATTAGGCAAATGTCATTGGATGAAATTGAAAAATATTTCTTAGAAAAGAATATGTCCAAATTTCGAGCAAAACAAATATATGAATGGCTCTGGAAAAAAGGAGCACGAAACTTTGAGTCCATGACCAACTTATCAAAATCGGTAAGAGAAACCTTGGAACAAGAATTTGTTTTCAATGAAATAAAATTGGATCATACCCAACTTAGCAATGATGGAACCATAAAGAGTAGGTATATCTTACAAGATGGTCATTATATAGAAACGGTATTGATTCCAGTGGTTGATAAAAATAGATTTACTGTTTGTGTTTCTTCACAGGTAGGGTGTAGTTTGAGTTGTAGTTTTTGTGCAACAGGTCAAATGAAGATAATGCGCAATTTGACTCCAGGAGAAATATATGATCAAGTGGCAATGGTCAATGAACAATGTCTAGCACAATTTGGATTTCCAATTACAAATGTAGTTTATATGGGAATGGGGGAGCCATTATTAAATTATAAAAACGTAACGAAAAGTATAGAATATTTGACTTCTCAAAAAGCATTGGGAATGGCAAACAGAAGAATCACTATAAGTACAGCCGGAATTGCGAAAATGATCAAGAAATTAGCGGATGATGGATTGAAAGTAAATTTGGCACTATCCTTACATGCAAGTAGTGACGAAAAGAGAGATAAAATAATGGCCATTAATGAGACCAATAATTTGAAAATATTAATTGAAGCGTTGAAATATTATTATCAAAAAACGAAAAATAAGATTTCATACGAATATATAGCTTTCAAAAATTTCAATGATAGTATTGAAGATGCTGAAAATTTATATAAATTGTGCAAACATTTTCCTGTAAAAGTCAATATAATAGAATATAATCCAGTAGAAGGTTTGCCTTTTATCAAATCCGACCAAGATACAACTTATGAATTTGCACATTATTTAATTAATAGAAATGTAACTGCAACCATAAGAAGGAGTAGAGGAAAAGATATAGATGCAGCCTGTGGACAGTTGGCTAATAAAGGAAACTAGAAAGTTATCAACAATCTTATCCACGTAATGTGAATGAAAATTATCATCATCAAACTTATAAAAAATGATAAAAATATTTAAAATTCTACCATTGATTCTTTTATCAATTCAATTAATGGCACAATGTGACAAAATAAATATCGACGATGTTGCTGTAGACACTTTTGCAGTAAAAGTTGATGTAACTTGGGAAAATGTTTCCAATTTCAATAGATACGATTTAGAAATTGGAAATGATGGATTTTCGGTTGGGACGGGAACAAAATTTGATTCAATAGTTGCCAATCAAATTACATTGACCGATTTATTTGAGCATACGGCTTATGACTTATACATTACAACTATTTGTGAAAATGGGGATACGAGTGATATTGCTGGACCTATTAAGTTCACAACATTATGGAAAAATGATGTAGGAATAGTTGGAATAATAAAACCGAATCCATTTGAAAAGTGTAATTTTTCAGAAAAAGATACTGTCAAAGTAATGCTTAAGAATTTCGGTGCAGACCCACAAACATTCATACCGTTTGATGTAAGGATTAATGGGAAAAATTCTGGTGTGAAACAACCCGCTGATGGATTATATTCAGGAGTTTTGAGTAGATACGGAACGGGAACAATTGATATGGAAGTAGAATGGAGATTATCAGAAAGTGGAAATTATGAAATAGTTGCTTGGACAGAATTGGAAGATGATAGTGATAATTCAAATGACACTTTTAAATTCGATTTTATTTCAATTTATGATAATCCATTTTACCAAACCTTTGAATCATTAGAGATGCCAGAAAGGTGGGATACAGAAGAAAAAGAAAATCCAGTTTACCCAGAAGGACATCATGATAATGTAACGGCTACCTTATCAGATCATTTAAATTCAATGGATACCATTTTTAAAGTAGTAACAAGTAGGGTAAAAATTAGAGAAGGAGAAACTAAGTTAAAATTTGATATTGCATTACGAGATGGAACAAATACAAGTATGAAATATGAATTGCAAGACAAAGATTCCGTTCAATTGTTCGTATCCACAGATTGTGGAGAAAATTTTGAAATTGTTAGGAACTTCAATAATAGTGATTTTAGTAATATCGTAAATACAATAACAGAAGACATGTCAGACTATATTGATCAATCTGTTAATTTTAAATTTAAAGTTAAATCAGAAAATAAAAACGATTTTTGGGTTGATTTTGATAATATGAATATGTATGAATGTAGAGATTCATTAGCGCTTTGGTACACAAATGAACTAGATGGCGACAAAAGAATTATCACCATAACACCTAGATTTGGATTCGAACCCTATGAGTATGAATGGTCAACAGGTGGAACTGCCGCAACTGAAGAAATCCCAGAAGGAGGACATTATACAGTAACCGTTACAGATGCTGGCGGATGTACAGATGTTAAAGTTTTTGATTTTGGTCCAGTTGCAACAAATGACTTGGAAATTATCGAGCGCCTAGAGCTGTACCCAAATCCAGCACGGGGATATATTAATGTTTTATTAAACGCAAAAGAAAAGCAAGATATATCTATTGTTGTCTATGATGTTTTTGGTCAAATAAAAGTGAAAGATAAATTTGATCAAGAGAGTCAATTAAGAACAACAATTGAAACAGCAAGTTTTGTAAATGGCATCTATTTTATGGAAATTATCATATCGGATCAGCGAACAGTTTCAAAGTTTATTGTAAGAAAATAGCAATTGTGTTATCTTACAGACAAATAAAGTAGGCACTTTCTAAACAGAAAGTGCCTACTTTTGTTGAAGAAGAAGGAAATCGAATATAAAACAAAATATCAAGAGAGAATGAAAATAGGAATTGTGTGTTATCCAACGTACGGAGGTAGTGGAGTACTCGCTACAGAATTGGGTAAAGGCTTGGCGAAAAATGGACATGAAGTACATTTTATTACCTATCGACAGCCAGCAAGATTAAGTGCCTTTGTAGAGAATGTATTTTACCATGAGGTTGATAATTCCGAATATCCATTATTTGAATATCCTCCCTATGATACAGCCTTGACCAGTAAAATGGTGGATGTAGCACAGCATTCAGACTTAGATATATTTCATGTACATTATGCAATTCCCCATGCGACTGTTGCATTTATTGCCCAGCAAATACTCAAAGCTTCTGGAATAAATATACCTTTTGTAACCACACTACATGGTACAGATATCACTTTAGTTGGCAATGATAAATCCTTTTCGCCCGTTGTTGAATTTTCTATCAATAGTTCGAATGGAGTAACGGCAGTTTCCAATAGTTTAAAAAAACAAACAGAATCATATTTTAATATAAATAAAGATATTAAAGTGATACATAATTTCATAGATTTTAGTCGGTTCAATAAATTGAACAAAGACCATTTCAAAAAAGCAATTGCACCAAATGGAGAAAGAATATTAGTTCATGTTTCAAATTTCAGAAAAGTTAAGAGGACAGACGATGTAATAAAAATATTTGAATTGGTTAATAAAGAAATTCCTTCAAAATTATTACTAGTGGGAGATGGACCTGAACGAAAGCATCTCGAAGATGATTGTCGTTGTAGTGAATTGTGCAATAAGATTAGATTTTTAGGAAAGCAAGATGCAATTGAAGAGATTTTGGCGGTAGCTGATCTGTTTCTTCTTCCATCAGAAAGAGAGAGTTTTGGACTAGCAGCATTGGAAGCAATGGCGTGTGAAGTTCCTGTCGTTTCATCAAACGCAGGAGGAATCCCTGAGGTAAACGATCATGGAGTAACTGGGTATTTATGTGAGGTGGGCGATGTAAAATCTATGGCAAAATACGCGATTAGTATTTTATTGAAAGATGAGATTTTAGAGACTTTTAAGAAGAATGCTTTGGCGAAGGCGAAGACGTTTGATATTGGAAATATTCTACCTGAGTATGAGGCTTATTATGAGGATGTGATTGAGGAGGCTAAGGTTTTGACGCTATAGCTTTATTAATCAGACTGTTTCTTATTGCTTACGAATTGAAATTATCTAGATAAACTACTCAATATTATGAAAAAAATAAATATATTTGATCCGATATAAATTATCATGCTTAACTTCAAAAGAAGAAAAATAATTGAAACATCTAAATCAAATATTTAAAAAACTAAACCTCTCTAAAGAGAATGGTCTTTTTATTGCAACCGAGCAAAGAGAAAGATTATTTTCAAATCGTGTGGAAAGACTTTTGGGAAATACTATCAAACCAGATGCTTTCTTTTGTATTGATAACAAACCATTTATACTTTTTTTTGAAAACCTCGGAAATAAGAAAAAAGAGAAACTGAAAAATATTTGGAATTTTAATGAATCTCCAATAGTTATAATTGCTGAACAAGATTCTGTAGAGATATATAACGGATTCAAATACCTTACCGAAAAAGAAACACTAGACCTTTTTGGTAATAAAGAAAAATTAAATGATTTCAAATATTTTGAATTAGTTACAGGGAAAACTTGGGAGAAATACGAAAAGGATTTTAATTCAAAAAACAGAATTGATTTTCATCTTTTAAAGAATATTAAATCTGCAAGAGATATACTTATTACTCAATCATTATCTCAAG
The DNA here is from genome assembly GCA_947311465.1 of uncultured Saprospiraceae bacterium. Lineage (GTDB taxonomy): Bacteria > Bacteroidota > Bacteroidia > Chitinophagales > Saprospiraceae > CAMZLN01. Next base: position 5,116 of record CAMZLN010000008.1, on the reverse strand, counting down.
AACTTACAAATTCACTTATAGGTAAAGTTGTTTTTGTTCGTTATTTAATTGACAGAGAAATAAAATTAGATTTTGAACAAAAAGGAAAATCTCGAAAATGGACAAATCAAGAATTTTGCAATTTATTATCGGATAAAATCCAAGTAAAAAAGTTTTTTAAATATCTAAAAGATAAATTTAATGGTGATTTGTTTCCTATCACCGAAAATGAAATTGATACAATACCTGATAGTTGTTTTTCTACAATAATAAAATTATTATCCGGAGATGAAGTCGCATCAGGTCAAGTATCTCTTTTTGACTTGTATGATTTTTCAATTATTCCTGTTGAATTTATTAGTAACGTATATGAAGTTTTTATAGGTCAAAACCAACAAGAAAAACAAGGTGCTTATTATACTCCATTATTTTTAGTTGATTATATTCTTTCTGAAACGGTAGAAAAACAAATTCAAAAAGAATCTAATCATAATTGCAAAGTACTTGATCCTGCGTGTGGTTCGGGAATTTTCTTGGTAGAAACCCTAAGGAAAATTATCGAGCAGTATCAAGAAAATAATCCAAAATATAAAGAAAACAATGTTCAGTATAAAGAAGATTTAAAACAATTGGCATCTGATAATATCTTTGGAATAGATAAAGATAAAAGTGCAATAAATGTTGCTATATTTTCTATCTATTTGACACTTTTGGATTATCAAGAACCTTCTGATATTGAAAATTTTAAATTCCCTCATTTAGAAAATAAAAATTTCTTTTCGTCAGATTTTTTTGATATAAAAGCGGATTTCAATAAAATTATCGAAAAAATAGACTTTAATTTCATATTAGGTAATCCACCTTGGAAAAGAGGAAAAGGGGAAGAAAAGATACCTTTATTTGTTAAATACATAAAAGACAGAAGAAAGAAAGAGAAAGGAAATCCAGACATTGAAATTGAGATTAGTAATAATGAAATTGCACAAGCATTTGTCTTACGTACAAGTGATTTTTCTTCTGCGAAGACAAACATCAGTTTAATTGTAACAAGTAAAATATTATACAATTTAAACGCTAAAGGATTTAGACGATATTTTTTAGATAAGTTTTTATTAAATAAAGTTTTTGAATTAGCACCTGTAAGAAAAGATGTTTTTAATTCAAAAGATGCTATTGGTCCTGCATCTGTTTTATCCTATCAATATACTCCAAATAAGAATACAGATGAAAATATTGTAAAGCATATTACACTAAAGCCAAGTCGTTTCTTTTCTCTTTTCAAAGTATTTACAATACAAAGGGGAGATTATAAAGAAGTGTCTCAACAGAATTTAAAAGATTATGATTACTTATGGAAAGTTTTAGTCTATGGTAGTTATCTTGATTTTAACTTAATTAAAAGGTTAAAGAAAGATTATACACCTATTTCAAATATAATTTCTGATGAAGATAAATTTGTTTATGGACAAGGAATTCAAATTGGTGGAGGAAATAAAAATGACATGTCACATTATATTGGAAGAATGTATATCAATGCAAGAAAAGACATTAAACCCTTTTGGCTAAATTATGAAACAAAATCAAAATGGACAAAAAATGTAGCCCATAGACCAAGAGTTGATATTTTATTTAAGGCTCCTATGATTTTAATTTCAAAAGGTTTCACAAATACTTTTCGTTGTGTTTCAGCTCATTCAATATCTGATTTTGTTTTTACAGATGCATTGACATCCATAAAGTCAATCGATAATAATTCTGATTACCTTAAATCAATTTCAGGAATACTAAATTCAATCTTTTTTGCATATTTTAATCTTCAAACTTTTAGCTCTTCAGGAATAGAAAGAGAGCAAGCTCATAATAAAGAAAAATTCTCTCTTCCTTTTGTTTTTAATAGCATTATTTCGAAAACCTATTCTGAAATAAGTTCCCTAAAACAAGAATTATATTCTTCAAATATATTATCAATTATAAAATCTCATTTGTCAAATATTCAAAATCAGATAGATAAAAAAACAAAAGAATTAGACGATACCGTTATTTCTGCATTTTCTTTTTCAGAACAAGAAAAAGACCTTTTGGATTATTCTACAGATATTGTGATTCCTATGATAATGAAACATAAAGGACATGAAAAAATATTTAATCCTTTAAAATTAGAAGATAAGACTATAACTGAATATACTAACTTGTTTCTTGAACGCTTTAATCCTGTTTACAAAAAGAAAAATCAAAAGTTAGTAGTTGAAGTAAAACATACAAATCAAATCATAGGATTATATTTTAAACTAATTCCGTTAAACTCAAAAGATGCTTCAATAAAATTAACAAAAGAAGAGAACACAATTATTTTTGAATTTTTATCTTCTTTAGGAATTGAAAAAATAACCGACCGACTATTTATTCAAAAAGACATAAGAGGTTTTGAAGAAAATGGTTTTTACATTATAAAGCCAAACGAACAAAAACTATGGCACAAAGCAATTGGACATCTTGATGTAGATGAATTTATGGACGCTATTTTAATAGCAGGAAAAAAAAGTAAATTCAATGTATAATAATTTAGATGCTACTAATTTTAGTGGATCAATTCCATTTTACGATATAACTTTTGAAGATATTCTTTCAAAGATTACTATTTGTTATCATAAAATGATTGAAAATAAAGAGCCATTAATTAAAGATGAAAATAAAATTAGAGATGTTCTTGTAAACGAATATTTAAACAATTCTGCAATAAAGAAAGAACTCAAATTAGAATATTTCATTAACCCTGAAGTTCCTGAAAAAAATAATAAAAGACCTGATATTAAATTTCAATCTCCAAATACTTTTTACAATCCCGAACAATATTACTCAATAGAGTGTAAAGTCTTAAACAATAAAAACCTAAGAGGAACAACAGGACTAAATGCTAAATATGTTAACAATGGAATTTTTAGATTTACATCTAACTACTATTCTTCATTCTATCGAGTAAATGCTATGATAGGATTTATTGTCGAAAAAATGGATATTCATCAAAATGTAGAGAATAATATTAATGGGATTTTAATGAATAATAATGCAATAAACACAACTAAAAAAATAACAAATAGTAACTTTATTAAAGACTTTGAATTCCATTATTACTCAGAGCATAAGGACAAGAACAACCTGAAACTTAGAATATATCACTTAATGTTTGATTTCAGTGGAAATATGAAAACTGAAATTTAGAAGAAAAAAAGATAAACCCAACAATTATAGCTAGTTAGTTAGTTAGCACAAACAAAAAAAAAATGCCACTCCTTCCGAAGTGGCATTTTTTATAATCGTATCAAAATTCAAAAATTAAAAATCAAACTTAATCCCTTGAGCCAAAGGAACAGTCTTTCCATAATTAATTGTATTTGTTTGACGTCTCATGTAAGCCTTCCAAGAATCGGATCCACTTTCACGACCACCCCCAGTTTCTTTTTCACCACCGAAAGCACCACCAATTTCAGCACCCGAAGTTCCAATATTCACATTTGCAATACCACAATCAGAACCAGCACAACAAAGGAATTTTTCAGCTTCTTGCATATTATTAGTCATAATTGCAGAAGATAACCCTTGAGGAACATCATTTTGCATTGCAATTGCTTCATCCAAATCAGAATACTTCATGATATATAAAATTGGCGCAAAAGTTTCAGTTTGCACAATATCCCAGCTGTTTTCTACAGCAGCAACACAAGGTGTCACATAATGTCCGTTTTCAAAACCATCAACTTTATGCACTCCACCTTCAACGATGAAAGATCCACCAGCTTTTTTAACTTCATTGATAGAATTCAAGAAATTATCAACAGCCATTTGGTCAATTAAAGGCCCCATGTGGTTGGATTCATCTAAAGGATTACCAATTTTGATTTGCTTATAAGCGCTTTGAACAGAGCTCACAAATTGATCGTAAATATCTTCATGAACAAAAACTCTTCTAGTAGAAGTACATCTTTGCCCACAAGTACCAACTGCACCGAAGACTACACTTGTCAAAACGATATCCATATTTGCACTAGGAGTAACAATGATAGCATTGTTTCCACCTAATTCTAATAAACTTCTACCAAAACGACCAGCAACAGTTTGTCCAACTATTCTTCCCATTCTAGTACTACCCGTTGCGGAAATCAATGGAACACGCTTATCTGTAGTCATAAATTCTCCAACCTTATAATCACCATTCACGATACACATCAAACCTTCAGGGATTTGTGGATTATCATCCATCACTTCAGACCAGATATTCATACAAGCCACAGAGCAAAGCGGAGATTTCTCTGATGCCTTCCAAACCGCAGTATCACCAGCGATTAAAGCAAGCATTGAATTCCAAGCCCAAACCGCTACAGGAAAGTTGAAAGCAGAAATAATTCCTACAATTCCTAATGGATGATATTGTTCATACATTCTGTGTTCTGGTCTTTCAGAGTGCATTGTCAAACCATAAAGTTGTCTTGACTGCCCTACTGCGAAATCGCAAATATCAATCATTTCTTGAACTTCACCCAAACCTTCTTGGTAACTTTTTCCCATTTCGTAAGAAACAAGTTTACCTAAAGCAGCTTTATATTTTCTCAGTTTGTCACCATACTGTCTTACGATTTCTCCACGTTGAGGAGCAGGAATCTTAATCCATGTTTGGAAAGCATTTTGAGAAGTTTCGATAAGAGCATCATATTCTTTACGAGTAGTGACACTAACAGAACCAATATATTCACCATCAACTGGAGAATATGACTTTATGAATTCTCCCGAATTCGATGAGTTTTTTCCTGTAACAGTTCCACTGTTCTGGTCATTGAGACCAAGTTCCTTAAGGAAATCTTTATTCATAATTTTTTCAGTTACCATATTTTATATTTTAATTTTGTTTATATTTATATTTATATTTATATTTTTTTTATTTTATTTCTTTATTTTATTTTTTTTATTTTATTTTTTTTATTTCATTTTTTTATTTTTTTTCATTTTTTTTATTTTACTTTTTTATTTTATTTATTTTATTTTTTTTTATTTTTTATTTTTATTTTTTTAATTTTTTTTATACTAAATGTACACATTTTTAATGCTAAGTGTACACATTTTTTATGCTAAGTGTACACATTTT
>CAMZLN010000007.1 GCA_947311465.1 uncultured Saprospiraceae bacterium | reverse complement strand
CAAACCAATTCGATGAAATTTCCTTATGGTAGGGTAGAAGGACCTGAGTTTTTACGGATTACCAATGGGAAGATGCCGTTGATTCTATTGCTGGATAACGGAGATGTAAAAGAAAAATTTGGGTATCGGACGATAGATGATGCCCAAATTTTGAGATTTATGGAATGATCAATTATTCCATTTTGATAAATTTCTCCGTCATAATCAGTCCATTTTGGTCTTGCACCTTCAATAAGTAAATTCCATTTTGTAAATGACTAATATTGATGACCGATGATGAATTATTTAGTTTTTCAATAATTTGTCCTTGAATATTGACAATTTCAATGGCAGTGATGGCTATTTTTGAGTGAATTTCCAAGGTGCTTGATGCAGGATTGGGTGAAATAGAGATTGCGACATTATTTAGATTAGTAGTTTGATCTGTCTGACAGCCAACTGTTGCTTTTACATATTTGTAAAATTTGTTCTGAAATGTACCAAAAATAGCATTTTCATCAAAAGCATACATGTGCCGATATCTAAAAGTGCTTCCGCAAACTTCATCAACAAAAGTTTCTCCACCATCTACGCTTTTGGATGTTCCAGAAAACATGATTTTATCATTTAAAAATGCGACAGAATATCCTGGAATACTAGAAATTGCCCAAGTTTTGCCGCCATCATGCGTTACATAATTATTGGGATCACCGTATGCACCAAAACCAAAACCAAAATCATTATCATAAAACGAAAAGCGATAAAATCCTACATTTTCAGCGACTTTTCCCCATGAATTTCCATTATCTAATGATTTATAAAAAGATGTTTTTCCATTTGGATATAAAATTTCATTGCCAGTGGCATAAATAATATCTTTTTTGAATTCAAAATCTCCAAATTCTGAAGTAGGGAAGTTCATTTTTTCCCATGTATGCCCATAATCTAATGAAATCCAAGCATCAAATTGATTATTTAGTATAGCTTTACCTGTTGCTTCACTGATAAATAACACTCCTGAAAAAGCATCGGAGATATCAGCTGTATTGACTTTGGACCAAGTTAATCCTCCGTCATCCGAAGTGTAGATTTGGAAATCATAGAAATCATTTTGTGAGCGATAGGATAATATACATTTTTGATTTTCGAATATTTTTACATCTACAATATACAAATCTTCATCGTGATCAATAGCTATTTCTTGCCAATCATATCCGCTATTTGTAGTTCTGTAGAGTGAAATACCTTTATAAAGAAAACCAAAATTTTTATTTAAAAAAACTATATTTCCGCCTCCTTTAGAGTTTCGATCTTCGTCAATTTGCCATGGTGATTTTATACAAATAGGCATCTCTTGAATACTTGTAAATACGCTATCATTACAAAGTGGTGTAGTAGTTTGTGTGATTTTATAACATCCAGGTTCGTTGTAGGTATGTGTGGGATTCACTTCGTTGGAAGTAGTTCCATCTCCAAAATCCCATGTAATATCTTGATAATAATTCAAATCTCCTTCTACGGAAATTGTTAAATCATTTTGAATAATTTCAAGATTTCCCCTTGGATAAAGGCAGCTCAATGAGTCACAAAGTTCATTACTACGATTACCTTCTAGGAGCAATTCGTCATTTATTTTGGCACAGACAAATTGAGTAGATGCTTCAAAAGGGCAGCAGGGTACTAAACCCCTTGAAATATCTCCAATTCCTTCTACCCAAGATTTAATGATAAAATCAGTAGTATCTACAGCAAAATTAAATTTTCTTCTTTTTTCTCCATTGAGTAATTCTATTTCCTTAATTTCTCTAAGTACGTAACCTTTGTATAAAGATGTATTGATAGAATCTCCTACACTCATTCCAAAATCATAAAGCTTTTCTAGTGATGAGTCACGATGAATACGAAAAACTTTTTGATCATCAAAATGCAAATAAAGAGAAAGTCCATTTCCAATATACTCTTGTGCCGAAAGTCCACAATATGTCGTTTTATCAGAATAGGTATAAGATGCATTTGTAGTATAATTTACATCATCAATATAGTATGCACTTATGCTCAACCCATCTTTTGTAAATAGTTCTTCTGTGGTTTGTGCTTGAGTATTTATAGATAGGAGTCCTACTAAGAATAGGATGAAGATATGGATTGGATTTTTCATAATGCAGCAATTAAGTTAAGAATTATCTGCAATGTACATTAACTGTTCTCTAATGTCAATATAATTACTAATTTAAATTTGTTTTGTCAGATAATTGTCATAATTTTTCTAATCAATTGTCCAAATTCTTTTATTTTTCTCGTTTTTTTTTAAATTATATTGTTTTTTCTTAGAGAGTTGTTGAGTAATCAATGCTATACTTAAGCTTCCAAGACTGACGCCCAGATATTCAAAATATCGCTTTGTATTTATTTCTTTTTGATTTAGATCATAAGCAAAGGCAGGCAAGTATTTAACAATTCAACACAAAGATAAAGAAATAGCAATTGTGTTTGAAGTGATTTTAGTCATTATACGAATACAACATTTCCATCTACTTAAATACTAAGTAAATTGTTTTGAAAAGTAGATAATAGATTATTGCCTAATTTTTAACATGATCATGATTATAAAAATTTAATTTGCGTAAAAAATACACAATAAAACTTGCATCCTAAAAATAACTCCTTTATATTTGTGTTAAAAATACGCAAATGATTTTAAACTTAGATAAAACTTTTAGCCCTTATGGCAATGAAAATGAAATCGCTTTCGAGCAATTCACTTTTTCGGGCGGAGAACCACATATCAAAATTACAAGTGATTTGACAACGGTGACCAAGGTAATTATCACTCACAGAGTCAAATCCTTCAATGATATGGGCTTACTATTGGTAGCCGTGAATGCTTTGAGAAATATGGACGTAACTCATATTGAACTATTTATCCCTTATTTTCCTGGAGCAAGACAAGATCGGATTATGACCAATGGAGAAGCTTTGACGGTAAAAGTTTATGCGAATTTGATTAATAATTTAGGCTTAAATAAAATAACTGTTTTTGATCCTCATTCGGATGTCACTCCTGCCCTATTGAACAATTGTAAAGTAATAAATAACTTTAAATTCATAGAACAGGTCACTGAAATACTTAAAAATGATAATCTATTATTAATTTCACCTGACGCTGGAGCACTAAAAAAGATTTATAAATTGGCTGAATATCTTGAGAAATATGAAATTATTGAGTGTTCTAAATCAAGAAATATAAAAACTCGACAACTTTCTGGATTCAAAGTATATACCGATGATCTCAAAGGAAAAGATTGTTTGATTGTAGATGACATTTGTGATGGCGGGCGTACATTTTTGGGTTTAGCGAAAGCTTTAAAAGCAAAAAATGCTGGAAAATTGTATTTGGCCGTAAGCCACGGGATTTTTAGTAAAGGTGTCAATCAATTGGAGAAAGAATTTGAAATTATTTTTACAACCAACTCTTTTCCGTCAACAATAATAGATGAATCTGTTATGAATTTCCCTTTATCAATGATAGGTGAAAAGTCATAGATTATAGACATAGACAAAACACAAATAAATATGAAAAATACAAGAAAAATAAGCAAATTTATGAGCCTAGTACTCAGACACAGACCAGAAAAAATAGGTCTGAAACTTGATGAAAACGGCTGGGCAGATGTCCAAGAATTGATATCCAAAATGAGAATCAATTTTAAAGAATTAGAATATGTAGTCGAAAATAATGATAAAAAGAGATTTTCATTCAATGACGACAAAACAAAAATCAGAGCAAATCAAGGACATTCTTTGAAAAATGTAGATTTGGAATTGAAAAATATTCAACCACCAAATTTCCTTTTTCATGGAACCGTTGGTAAATTTATAAGCGCAATTAAAGATACTGGGCTTTTAAAAATGAATCGACAACATGTACATTTGAGCAAAGATAGAGAAACAGCAATAAAAGTAGGCAGTCGCAGAGGAAAAGCAATCATTCTAAGCGTAAGAGCAGGAGAAATGTATAAAAAAGGATTTGAATTTTACTGCTCCGAAAATGGTGTTTGGTTGACAGATCATGTACCATCAGAATATATAGATTTTCGAAATTTCAAAAATAAAATAAAATAAAATAAAATGAGAACCTTAGTAATAGGAGATATCCACGGTGGATTAAGAGCGCTCATCCAACTATTGGAAAGAGCAAAAGTAACAACAGAAGACCAACTCATCTTTCTTGGAGATCTGACCGATGGCTGGAGTGAAACAGCACAATTAATTGATTTTGTCATCCAATTAAATGAAACACATCAATGCATTTTCGTCAAAGGAAATCATGATGCATTTTGTGAATATTGGTTTAAAACAGGTGGATTTAAAGGGAATTGGCTCAAACATGGAGGATTGGCAACAGTAAAAAGTTATAAAAATCATTCAAAAGATGACATTTTAAAACACCTTAGCTTTATTGAAAAAATGCCCCTTTTTCATATTTCTGCGGACAACGACTTGTTTATTCACGCTGGATTTACATCTATGCATGGACCTGCCAAGGAATTTCATGAGACCGCTTGTTACTGGGATAGAACCCTTTGGGAAATGGCAATAGCAACAGATACCAATATTGAAAAAGATAGCCAGCATTATCCTTTGCGATTAAAATTGTTCAACGAAATTTATATTGGACATACTCCAACAACAAGATTTGGTAGCGAGACACCGATGCATGCTATGAATGTTTGGAATATAGACACAGGAGCTGCTTTCAAAGGAAAATTGAGTGCTATTGACTTAAAAACAAAAGAAATTTTTCAAAGTGATTATGTTTGGAAATTGTATCCTGATGAGAATGGGAGGAATTGATTGGTGATTCTGACTCAATCGCATGCATTTCAGGTGCATTTAGCGGGGCTTATTGTGGAATAGAAACAATACCGACAGATTGGATAAAACGAATTGAATACAAAAAAGAATTAACAGAAATTGTAGCATTTTTAAATTAAATCTATCATCTAACTCATTCAATATGCCAATTTTTTTAAAAATATGAAATTTAAATTATATAAAACCCAATTAGAAATATGGCCAAAAGATGGATACCACATCATGGCACAATACGATGATGAAAAAGTTATTGTTTATCAAGCATATCGTCTAGCAATCGGTCATTTCGCTGCTAAAAATCAATTTTTCGGTGGACCTTTTAGCTTAGAACGTATGACTTGGATCAAACCCAATTTCCTTTGGATGATGTACCGAAGTGGTTGGGGAACCAAAGAAGGTCAAGAAGTGACCTTGGCTATCCACCTTAAGAAAGTAGCCTTTTTAAGATATCTAAAACAAACCGTTTGGTCTAGTTTTAATGCCAATCAATACGAATCAAGAGAAGCATGGCAAGAAGCAGTAAAATCTTCGAATATTCGCTTACAATGGGATCCAGATCATGATCCGTATGGTGCAAAAATAGAAAGACGTGCTATTCAAATTGGAATCCGAAATGAAGAAATTAGAAATTTTGCAAAGGAAGACATTCTAAAAATTGAAGATATATCTGAATTTGTAGCTACACAGTATGAATTTGTAAAAAACAAGCAACTGGATAAACTCATAATACCAGAAGAACATCCTTTTTTAATCGATGATAAAGATTTGAAAAAGCATTTGAATTTATAAAATAGAAGATTATGAAATACAATATAAAAAATATTCAAACCCAGAAAAATATCAACTATCTATTCTTTTGGGGACATCGTCCCAGCAAGAATGGACGAATCACGAAAAGTTGTTTAAGCCAATGGTGGGAAGCAGATTTTAAAGTAGATAATATTACTTATAAAACAGCGGAGCATTACATGATGGCAGAAAAAGCACGATTATTTAAAGACGATAAAATACTTGCAAAAATCATAGATTGTAAATCTGCTCCTGCTGCGAAAAAGTTGGGACGCCAGATCATGAATTTCAATCATGATATTTGGGAGAAACATAAATTTGATATTGTAATCCAAAGCAATTTTTATAAATTTTCTCAAAATCAAAATTTAAAAGAGTTTCTCCTTCAAACAAAAAAGAAAGTATTAGTAGAAGCTAGTCCTGTTGATGCTATTTGGGGTATTGGATTGGCGGAAGATCATAATGATGCTGGCAATCCAAAAAAATGGAAAGGTCATAATCTTCTAGGATTTGCATTAATGGAAGTCCGTGATCAGTTATTGAATTTATGAATCTGACGATATACAGTGTAAAGTATTTTTTTAAGCCATACAAGAACAGTAAGAAATTGATTGGGGACAAAAGGAATCTTTAAAAAAATTACTGTCCTTAAACGGAAAAACTAAATTTTTAATTATGAACCCACTACTCTATACAGACGGCTACAAAGTCGATCACAGAAGACAATATCCCAATCAAACAACATTAGTCTATTCCAACTGGACACCCAGAAAAAGTAGAATTGAAGGGATAGAAAAAGTCGTATTCTTTGGATTACAATACTTTATCAAAAAATATATCATCGAAGATTTTCAAGAAAACTTCTTCAACAAATCCAGGGAAGAAATCTGTAAAAAATACAGTCGTAGAATCAACAACTACTTAGGAGAAAACCAAGTAGGAATCGAACATATAAAAGCATTGCATGATTTAGGATATATCCCAATGGTATTTAAAGCATTGCCCGAAGGCGTATCCGTACCCATTCGTGTACCCATGTTTACGATGTACAACACCCTACCCCAATTCTTTTGGTTGACCAATTATTTTGAAACTTTATTATCAGCTACCGTTTGGTTACCATGCAATTCTGCTACCATTGCCAAACAATATCGAATGATTTTAGACAAATACGCCTTAGAAACATCATCTGTTCCTGAATTTGTAGATTGGCAAGGACATGATTTCTCCATGCGTGGTATGGCAGGATTGGAAGCTGCTATGATGAGTTCCGCAGGTCATTTATTGAGTTTTACAGGTACCGACACCATTCCTTCAATCGATTTTTTAGAAACCTATTACAATGCGGATTCTGACAAGGAATTGGTAGGTGGTTCTGTTGCGGCTACCGAACACTCCGTCATGTGTATGGGCACAGATGAAGGCGAGCAAGACACTATTAAACGATTGATTACTGATGTATATCCAAATGGAATCGTATCAATTGTGTCAGATACTTGGGATCTATGGAAAGTTTTGACAGAATATCTTCCCAATCTCAAAAATGAAGTTTTGGCAAGAGATGGCAAGGTGGTCATTCGTCCAGATAGTGGCAATCCAGTTCATATCATTTGTGGTAATCCCAATGCAAAAACAGCAGTAGAAAGAAAAGGAGTTATTGAATTGCTTTGGGAAACTTTTGGTGGACAAACCAATGAAAAAGGTTACAAGGAATTGGATAGTCATATCGGTGCTATTTATGGAGACAGCATTACTTTGCAAAGAGCTGAATTAATACTCGAAGGACTTAAACAAAAGGGTTTTGCATCAACCAATGTGGTGCTAGGAATTGGTTCATTTACCTATCAATATAATACTAGAGATACCTTTGGTTTCGCAATGAAAGCAACGTATGGAGAAGTAGATGGTGTTGGTCGTGAGATTTTCAAAGATCCAATTACTGATGATGGTACTAAAAAATCTGCTAAGGGTTTGATGAAAATCGTCCTTGAAAATGGTGATTATAAATTGATGAATCAAGTAAGTTGGGAAGAAGAAGGAAAAGGGGAATTGAAGGAGGTGTTTCGAGATGGGGTTGTATTGGTGGATGAGCAATTAAATAGTATTAGAGGACGTTTGAAGAAATAAAAATAACAAACTTTTCAAAAGTTTAGAACTTTTGGAAAGTTGTTATTGTAAGGGCGACATTATGGCACAATCTCGCAATAATCAATCAAAGTATTCCCTGCATCACAAGGATATTTGTACGAATCCAAAACCACTTGAATCCCATTTCCATCCGCATACGGATCATCATTCCCCTTTTCAAGCGCAATTTTTCGAATATACTCTGCCTGATCCACAAAAGTATATTCCATCAAAGCATGAAGGGGCTCTACAATACCAGGAATCTCTTCTCCGTATGGATAATGATGATCTGCATTTTCAAAAACTTGATAATCCTTATTTTTTGCTTCAATCGAATTCAATAGATAAAATTCTGTCAAAGGAATACGAGCATCTGTTCCATCATTGTCACTATTCCCTCCCGTACCAAATTTGATGATAGAAACATTGGTATTTGAAGGTAATCCTTTCATTGCTGCATCATCCATCCCAAAGGCGAACCAAGGATCTAAAGCCATTACAAATCGCCCATTTTCACCATACTCCTCCTTAAAACGATCCAATAAAGTAAATACCAAACCACCACCAGCAGAATGGCCAATGATGCCAAATTTTGTTTTATCCACAAAAGGCAAAATATCAGTTTTCACAAAATCTTTATCCAAAATTGTGTTGATTGCATCAATAGAAAATTTAAAATCAGTAGTTGCACCTTCATCAACATAGACAATAGTAATGCCTTGACTTGCTACAAATTTCATCAACGTTTCATACTTGGTAGAAGGAACTCCACCTCCAATCCAACCTGAAACAAAAAAGATAACAGGTGATTTTTCTTTGAATGTAGAGATATCCGAAGGGTAATAGACCGTCGAAAATACATAATCTTCTGCTGTAAAAGTAGATACTTCATACGTTCCTACTTTTCCAAACTCTTTTTCAATAATCGGCTCATCAATTGGATCATCCTTGCAACTTGATAAAAATATTGCCAATCCAAAAAATAAAAATTTCAATATATTAGTCATAATGTAGTTTTAATTATCAAATCAAAAAATGTAAACGAACTCTAATTGTTATTTGTTTTGCCTTTCCCACAATTTAGAATTAATATATTTTAGAATTCAAAATAATAAAGTATTGAATTTTACTGTATTATTGTTGTCACATTAATCAAATCAAGGCTCATGGAAAAATTCATAATACTAGACAAAGAAAATATTAGTTCCGAACATATCTGTTGTGCCATCTCAGATAAAAAATGTAAAGACAGCTACGAAGCGAAAAAGGACTGGTTGACAAAAGAATTTGACAATGGTTATGTCTTTCGACGAATCGATGCTAGAGCCAAAGTCTTTATTGAATACGGTCCAGCAGAAAAAGGATGGGTTCCGATTACTGCACCCAATTATTTATTGATCAATTGCTTTTGGGTTTCTGGACGATACAAAAAACAAGGCTATGGTAAAGCACTTTTAAAAAGTGCCCTAGATGACGCAATTTCGCAAGGGCGAGATGGCTTAGTGACTGTTGTAGGAACGAAAAAATTCCATTTCATGAGTGACACCAAATGGTTATTGAGACAAGGATTTGTTGAAGTAGAGAAAATATCTTCTGGATTTAGCCTTTTGGTAAAAAAAATCAAAACAAATGCGCAAGATCCCATTTTTAATGATTCCGTCAAAGATGGCACATGTCCAGATAAAGATGGAATTGTGGTTTATTATACCAATCGCTGTCCTTTTTCTGAATTTCATGCCAAAAACTCATTGGTAGAAACTGCTAAAAATAGAAATTTATCGCTGAAAGTTATCAAACTTGAATCGATTGAAGAAGCTCAAAATGCACCTTCTCCTGCTACTGTTTTTAGCTTATTTTTAAACGGCAAATTTATGACTACAGACCTAAGTGTTTGTATGGATACTAGATTTGACAAAGTAATAGACCAATTGATATAAAAAATATTATATTTTATTACAATATTCTTACTGATTTAGATGTTTATTTAGTGACTGAATGGAAACTCACAATTTTTATAAAATGAATTATTTTTGATTTTGATGAGTTTCCGTCCAGACACT
>CAMZLN010000006.1 GCA_947311465.1 uncultured Saprospiraceae bacterium | reverse complement strand
TGAGTATGCCTTTGTGCTCTTCGTGCTCTTTGTGGTGAAAAGATTATAAGATGAGTCAGTCGCAGCTTCGCCTGCTCCTTAGATGAAGGATGAGTTGAATTTCCAAAGGACATTATTTTTAAAATGAATCTCATTTTCAAACGTCAACTCATCCAGTCTCGACTTTGGAGAGCCGACTTATCCTATCATCAACTTATCAACCATTTGAGTATAAGTATGCCTTTGTCATCTTTGTGCTCTTTGAGGTAAAAAAGATTATAAGATAAATTAGCGGTAGATATACTAACTCTTCGAGATTTGCTAAAGCGGCTTGTGCATTGTCAGAATCAGGATTTTCAGGATTTGAGGATTTTCAGGATTGCTAAAGCGGCTTGTTCCTAATTCGTAATTCCTAATTCCCAATTCCTAATTCCCAATTCTCAATCCCAACTCCCCTCCACCAAACTCCCTCGCTCATCATCCTTCTTCACCATCAAATGCACATCAATCTCCTGCTGCAACAAATCCACATGAGAAATAATCCCCACAGTGCGGTTTTCCTTACGTAAGGCTTTTAAAGTCTGAAATACTGCCGCAATAGAATCATTGTCTTGTGTCCCAAATCCTTCATCTAAAAAGAAGAAATTTTGCTCGGATTTTGTCAATTCATGGATATTGTCCGCAAGTGCCAAAGCCAGAGAAAGTGCCGCTTGAAAAGTTTGTCCACCTGAAAGTGTTTTTATATTTCGGACTTTACCATCGTTGAGCATGTCTCTGATATTGAAGCTGTTATCTTCTGCCAATTCAAGTGATAATTGATGTTTTGTAAGGCTTTGAAATCGCTCATTTGCCGCTTTGATAATATTTTGTAGATAGACAGATGAAATGTAATTTACAAAACCTTGTCCTTTGAAAAGTTTGGCCAATGTATTGATGTTTTCAGCTCTCAATTCAAGGGTTTTGAGTTCTTTTTCTAATGATTCTTTTTCTTTAACCTTGACGGTTAATTCTTCAATTTTCGAATGGGATTGTGCAATTTGTCCATATAAGTTTCGAATTTCCTTTTTTCTATTCTCAAATATGGATTGCAATGAAATATAGGCGTTTTCATCAAAACTAACTCCTTTCGTTTTTCGCACTAAGGCATCTAATTTTTCTTTTTTAGAAAAGACTTCCTTTTTGTATTTTTCAACTCTTTCTAATTCTGATTTGGGATCCTTATTTTGAGCTAGAATTTCTTCAATTTCAGATAAGGTGTCAAAAGGCGATTTTTTAAGTTGTTTTTCTAATGCATCTGTTAGTTTTTTAAGGACATTATTTTCTTTTTTGAGATTTTCATTTTTAAGTTTCAGAGTAGTAGATAGGGTAGTTTGTTGCTGTGAAATACTTTTCAATTGGGTTTCAAAAAATGCATAATCATCATCGTTTTTGATAATCAAATCTTGATATTTGATTTTATAGCTATCCAATTCACTTACAGTATAAGCTTGGAATTTTTTAAGATTATCGGGGTTGATTTGAGTTTCCAATAATTCTATTTTGGAATCGAATTGCTGGCTCTCTTTTTGAATTTCTTCAATTTTTGGACGAATTTTTTCCAATTGTTTTTCTAAATCATCTAATGCAATTCCAGTTTTGGACTGTTCTTGTGTTAACGTTTTTATTTGAGATTGTAATGCTTGTGCTTGATTAACGGTCTTTTGGATAGCGTCCAACGAATTTAGCTTTGTATCTTTCCAAAATCGAGTTTTCTGATGCTCTTTTAGAGATTTATTTAACTCAGATAACTTTTTCTTGACTGATGTAAGTCGGATATTGAAATCTCGTTCAGAACTAAATAAATCGGTCAATTGATTGATGATTAAATTGGATTTTTCAACAGTATTTTCCAAGGCAATCCGCTTTGTTTCAATGGTATCTATTTTTGAAATCAAATCTTTGGTTTGCAATTTATCGGGGTGTTCCAAAGACCCACAAATAGGGCAGGGGGCACCATCTTCAAGATTGTTCGCGTGTCCAATCAATTCGTTTTGAGCGAAAAGATGTTTTTCTTCCTCGTGTATTTTTTGAATATCTTGATTTAGCTTTTTGACATATTTATTTACAGCGTCAATACTTTTTTCTAGAGAAAGGCTATCTAATTTTTTGATTTTAGGTGCAATTGGCGATAGAACAGCTGTTTTCCTTAGTTCATTTGATTGGATATTTTCTGCTATTTGTTTGGTCTCTGATTCCAATTCTTTGATGTCATCAATGAAATCTTTTTCTATCTCAAACCAATCTCTTATTTTATTGAGTTCGATGAAATCAGGTAAGTCTTTTTGAAGGGCAGTCAATTTGGTTTGTATTTCTTTTTCTGTTTTTTTGGTAGAAACAATGTCTTTTTCCAGTTGATGGATTTGTTGTGTACCACTTTGTAATAATTGTGCTTTCTTTTTCTGATCGTTTTGGTATTCTGCAATAGAAATACTCTTTTCGATATCTAAAATAATTTTATGATAGTATTCTTTCTTTTCAACGCCGACCTTTGCTTGATTAAATTTTTCTGTAATAGTTTTTAGTTGTGTTTCTATTTTCTCAATAGCTGTTTTTCCCTCCAATATTGATTTTTGAATACTCAAAACATCTTGTTCTTGTATCTTTTTCTGGTCTAAATTATTTTTAAAATGTTCAATACAATAAACCATTTTTTTGGCTCTATCTTCTATTTCTTGAAATGGCTTTTGATATTTTGAAATATATAAATCATATTCTGTTTGAGCTGATGTTTTTTCCGAAAAAAGAGATTTTAATTCCACTTGTTTTTGAAGTAGCTTTTCATCTTTTTGTTGTGATTTTTCTAAGGTTTTATGTGATTTTTGATAAGTTTTTAATTCTTTTTGTAGGTTTTTTAGAATAGTCGGACTTACATGTTCTAATTGTACCAATTGACCAGATAATTGAGTTCTTTTCTCCTTGTTTTGACCTGCTAAAATCTTTATTTTGTGTGATAAATCAAATTTTTGAAGGTTGAATATCTCCTTCAACATATTAGATCTTTCGGTGTGTTTTAAACCTAAAAATTCTTGAAATTTTCCTTGGGGAATTATGATTGTCCGTTTGAAATTCATGTAACTCAAACCAATTATAGATTCAATTTGATCTTTATTTATGGGTATCCATTCTCCCTTTTCTTCGCAATACAAATCTCTGGAATAGGATTTTACATCAGCAAATCTTTTTTGATTTCTTTTTCCAAGAACGACAGCTTTGTATAATTTTTGGGGTCGCCCTGCATTAAAGGTAAATTCAATATTCAATTCATTGGATTGGAGATTCATCATGTTGTATCCCCGATTATCTCGTGAGTTGAGCCGTTCAGATTCACCATAAAGTGCAAATGAAATAGCTTCCAAAATGGTAGATTTTCCACTACCCACTTTTCCGAAAATCCCAAAAATATGAGATTGGAGTAGCTTTGAAAAATCTATAACTTGTTCTTCTTTGAAGGAATAAAGTCCTTTTATTTTTAGTTGTATGGGTATCATAATCCTTGCAATTCTTTAAATAAGTCAATGAGTTCTTGATTGGGGGTTTGTCCTTCATTTTTATACTGAAAAAAATCTAAGAAAAGCTGATCTACATCTTTATTCAAATCTATTTTCTTGGAGGTAGAAGAGTTTTCGTTTTCAATATCTACAATTTTAGGAATAATGGATACAATGCCATCATGTGCATCTAAAAGTTGTCGTTTTTCTATTCCTGTTAAATAAGTAGGCGTTGCGATGGTCAATTCTATCAAACTATTGGGATGTTGATATAGCCATTCTACTGCTTTCTCAATATCCGAAAATGTATTTCTTAATAGTTTTCGTCCTTTGGTCAAAGCAATTTCTTCAATTTTGACTTTTTTTTGTGGTTCGGCATCTATAAGAATGACATATTTACTCTGATTGGCTTCACTAAAACTATAGGCTAGTGGACTGCTCGAATACATCATCGGACAAGGCTGCTCATCAATCATCTGCTTTCTATGTAAATGTCCTAAAGCTACATATTGAATTTTTTTTGGAATGTTTTCCGAATAAATGGCTTGTGCTCCACCGACGTATAAAATTGATTTTTCGTCTTCTGTTTCTTGATTTTCATCAATGGCTTGACCTTTTTTGACAAAAAATAAATGGGTCATTAAGATATTTACCCCTTTATTATCACAATATTTATCGGCTAATTCATGCCACCTATCGGAGAGAATGGTTCTGAATTCGGTTTCTTTGTCTTCTGTCACCAATGCTTTTCGCAAACGCAATTCATTGACATAGGGAGTGAGTATCAACCTTAATTTTTGGGAATAATTGGGCAATTTGAGTTCAATAAATCCTTTGTCTGATTGAGTTACTTCCAAACCCGTTTCCAATCTAAATTTTGGAACAATCGTATCAGGATGGCCCACTAAAATAATTCCACAGGCTCTCGCCAAGGGGTCTGGTGCTGCAATTCTATCCGCTGAATCATGATTTCCAGCGATAGCAACTACTGCTCGTTCACCATTTTTGGTTAATCTTCGTAAGCTTTGATAAAATAATTCAATGGCTTCGGTAGGTGGATTGAAAGTATCGAATAAATCTCCTGCAATCAAAACAACATCTACATTTTGTTGGTCTGCTATTTCACAGATTTCGTTTAAAACGTCAATTTGTTCTTCAAAACGACTGAATTTTTCAAGTCGTTTTCCCAAATGCCAATCGGCGGTGTGTAGTATTCTCATTTTGTATGTTTGTCTGGCGAAAATAGGGATTTATTTAGTGAATTTGCAATGAGATGGGTTTTTTGTTAGATTTTGAAATGTTTTTTCTGTATTTATTTCCAATGGGGCATGACAGGATCATTGACACGACCCATTGACCGCAACCATAATGTAACCTAAATCACTAAGAATAAGTATGAAATATCATACCTTTGCAGTAAATTGAACAATTATACTAAAAATCATATATGAATATCAAGCAGTTTCTACCTATCTTTGATTGGTTGTCACAATACGACAAGAATTTTTTCAAAAATGATTTAATAGCAGGTTTAACGGTGGGTGTCATGTTGATACCACAAGGAATGGCGTATGCGATGTTGGCTGGATTGCCTCCTGTTTATGGGTTGTATTCTGCTACAATTCCCTTGATTATTTATGCTGTTTTTGGTACTTCACGTCAATTGGCAGTAGGTCCTTCTGCAATGGTATCGTTACTTACCTTGACGGCGGTGGGGACTTTGGCAACTGTAGGTTCTGGTGAATTTATACAATTTGCAATTGGAATGGCCTTGTTGGTAGGTGTGATAAAATTATTAATGGGTATTTTTAGATTGGGTTTTTTAGTTAATTTTCTTTCTCATCCTGTATTGAGTGGATTTACATCTGCGGCAGCATTGATTATTGGATTGAGCCAATTAAAACATTTATTAGGTATAAATATTCCTAGAACACATCATATCAATGAAATTATTGTCAAAGCTTTTGAAAAGGCTGGTGAAATAAATCCCTATACATTAGGTATCGGAATTGCAGGAATCATCATGATTTTAGTATTAAAAAAATATAAAAGCAAAATTCCATTTCCATTGCCTGGACCTTTAGTTGCGGTAATTTTCGGGATTGTAATCGTGAAAATCCTCCATCTTGAAGCCTATGGTGTCAAAGTTGTGGGGAAAGTACCTTCTGATTTACCAGCATTCAGTATTCCAGAAATCTCATTGGCAAATCTAAAAATTATGTTGCCGATGGCGTTAACAATTGCCTTGGTGAGTGTAATGGAAAGTATTGCTGTCGCAAAATCGATTCAAAGCAAACATGGAGACTATAAAGTAGTGCCTAGACAAGAATTGCTTGGACTTGGATTTGCGAATATTGTCGGTTCTTTTTTCCAAAGTTTTCCTATTACGGGTGGATTTGGGCGAACGGCTGTTAATGACCAATCTGGAGCAAAAACTCCAATGGCAGGAGTAATAAGTGCTTTGTTTATCTTGTTTTCCTTGCTAGTTTTGACGCCTTATTTCAAAACACTTCCAAAGGCAATATTGGGCTCAGTGATTATGGTCGCAGTAGCAAGTTTGATTGATATCAAAGAAGTGAAATTTCTATGGAAAGCAAATAAAACGGACTTCTTTATGTTGGTTGCTACTTTTATTGGAACTTTGACATTGGGGATAGAACAAGGTATTGGATTGGGGGTGGTTTTGTCCTTGGCTATGGTTATTTTCAAGACAACTTATCCGCACGTAGCTATTTTGGGACAAGTTCCTGGGACGCATTTTTATCGTAATGTGAATCGTTTTGAAAACGTATCTGAGCGAGATGATTTATTGATTGTTCGTTTTGATGCACAATTGTATTTTGCCAATGTATCTTTTTTTAAAGACAAAATTGAAGAGTTGATTAATGAAAAAGGAGACAAACTCCGTGCTGTAATTATCAACGGGGATAGTATGAACAATCTTGATAGTAGTGCCGTTCACGCTTTGAAAGATGTCTTGAAAGATATTCGGAAAAAAGGACTTCATTTGGTATTTACAGGCATAAAAGGACCTGTTCGTGACGCCATGATTAAGGCTGATTTTATGGAAGAAGTGGGAGAGAAATATTTTTTCATGAGCATCCAGGAAGCGGTGGATTGTGTAGATGATGTATGTATTTCTAAACCTGCACAGTTTCAGGAGTATTTGCAACAGGCTAATGATTGATAGGCATCTTCAAATTTATTTGATTTAAAGGCATCTTCAAATTTATTTGAAGGAATACAAAGATGTATGATGAAGAAAATTAAAAATGGATTTTCAAATAAAATTTTTATAAACCTTACTGGCTTTACTGCTCTTGTATGGCTAAAAAAGAAAGTGTGTATTTAACGGATTGAAATCCGTTTTCCATTAAAATGTTTTTAAGCCATATAAGGACAGTAAGGAATGAAAGATTTTCAAAGAAAATTTTCATAAACCTTACTGGTCTTACTGTTCTTGAATGGCAAAAGAAAAGTGTAGTTTTAACGGATTGAAATCCGTTAAATACACACTTTCTTTTTTAGCCATACAAGAGCAGTAAAGCCAGTAAGG
>CAMZLN010000005.1 GCA_947311465.1 uncultured Saprospiraceae bacterium | reverse complement strand
TAGGGCAATGACAAAAAGAAAGCCGCCGGCAGGCATATCTGAATAGTTTTTATCTTAAATTTTTCTAACAGACTATTGAAACAAAAAATGGAGCGATAAATTTTGATGATGGTACTACATCTACATTAAACGTCAATAATTTCTATACATTTGCTATGAGTGGCAACCTTTTCGAAATTGATGAAAAAAATATCGAAATTGTGGGAGGCTTTAATGGTTCAACTAAAGATGGCGTTACATTCAGTACTTTCATAAATGAATCATTGATTGCTTCTCTTCAATGCGGGTGTATCAATGATGGATTTACCACTTTTACAATTGATGATGATGTTTATACCGTTGACTATGGTGATGGTACATGTGGTTCAATTTCTGTGATTACATTGCCAGATGGAACAACAGAAGCATCTGATATTTGTAAATAAATATTCTATCTTTGAAACCGTTGATAAAAATCGGCGGTTTCAAAGAATTTTTATTTACAAATATCTCTTTTTTTACTCTAAAAATTTGATCAATTTAAAAAACTACAATTTTTTCAAAAAAGGGTATTTTAACTTTAATTTTTCGATTTTCTCCATCAAATTTGACTTAAACTTTAAACTCTCCTCTGTCTCAGGATGCAATAATCTATGCCCCAAAGCATTCACGATTTGTTGAATTTCTTTATTCAAGTTCTCCGTTTTTTCATCAAAAAAGGTATTGCCAAATTTACTCCAAATAAAATCAATTGCCACTTCACTTGGATGAATCATATCCTTTTCATAAAATCGATAATCCCGTAAATCATCTATCAAAATTTCATAAGAAGGAAAATAAAAAACATTAGGCAGTAACTTTTCTAGCTCAGAAATTGCCAATAAAAGTGTTGATTTACTTCTTTGATTTTCCACTAAACCATCTCGAATATGTCTAATGGGGCTGACCGTTAAGATGATTTTCCTTTGAGATGCAATTTTATCATCTCCAAATTTTGAAAGTTCAGAAATCCATTGATTCATATTTTCAACTATTTCGTCTATTGCCAATCTTCTTCTTCGAAACTGATGATTTGGAACCTTATGACAGTTGGCCACTATTTCTTGATTATTAATCAATTCAAAAACATTTGCGGTTCCCAAAGTGATGACTAAGACAGATGATTTTGCAAGAAAATGGTGTGCTTCTAGGATAGAATCATTTATCTGTTTTAAAACAATTTCCATATCAGGATTTGAAAACGCCCCATGGTGATCATAGCTATGCCACAATCCATTGTGTTGGAAAAGGTCGTTAATTTTATATCTTTTTTTAGAAAGAATCGCATTTATTGCTTTTGAAATACTCAAAGGATTGTATAAAATTCCAAAAGGATTCAATATCGATTGGTATTGAAGTGCATACAAACGTCGATAAATGTTTTCAGCAAAACATGAACCCATCAAAAAAATCTTATCTTCGTGACTGATTGTGAAATTGGGTTCATCTATTTTTATAGGTGTTCTAAACATTTTTCAATTTGTTTTCACAAAAATAGTAAAAAAATGGGTCTTTGGGATAGACTTTTTGGAAAGGCTAAAATAATTGAGCAACCCAATCTAAAATTTGGTAGGTACAGCGATGCCTATAAAACACCAGAGCAATATCAAGCTTGGGACAAAGCACTACAATATTTTGATGAAGGAAAGATTATTGAATCTTATCATTATTTTTTCTTTTATTTAAAGGACCCCAATGAAAATAATCTAGAAATAATTGAACACGATGACGAAAATTTTGAATTTGTCTTATATCATGGTTCAAAAAAAATAATGGGAGAAATCTCGAATGAAAAGCTAAAAATTCATACTAAAGTTGCAAAAATAAAAAAAATGCATATTGGGTTTTTAAGACGACTTTTAGAACAAAATTACCAACTAAATTACTCTCGTTTTGCAATTGACAATGAATTTATCACATTAGAATTTGATACCTATTTGATAGATGGATCTCCGTATAAGTTGTATTATGCTATCAAGGAATTGGCAAATAAAGCAGATAAATTAGATGATATTTTACTTGATGAATTCAATACACTTGCACCACACACATCAGGTATTGTGTCTGAAATATCCCCAGAAATTGTAGCAAAAAAGATAGATTTTCTAAGAAAAAACATATCCTTTGTTCTTAATGAAGCCCAAAAACCACTTTTTTCATCAGATGATTTTACAGGAGGATACAGTTATTTGATATTAGATGTTATCTACAAGTTGGACTATCTCATCAAGCCAGAAGGTTCTACCATGGAAGCCATTGAAAGGATACATAGAAAGTTTTTTGCTAAAGATGGACTATCCATTCATAAAAAAAACCAATCATTAATTGAATTATTAAAGAAGATATTACAACGGACCGATGCAGAATTTCAAGAAGAAATTTATAATACAGTTTGTACATTTGGGATAACCAAACCAATTACCCAAGAGAAAATCACAAAATTCATCAAAGGAGAGATACCTCAAATGGATTGGTATATTCATAAAGGGCATGAACAATTTGCGCTTGGGATTTCAGGGTATGTAGTGGGTTACTGCTTTTTTTATTATGCTGTGCCTATTCCGACAAGAAAGCTTTTTGCGTTATATTATCGTATTATTGAACAAGACTATTTTACAAGTTTGGGATTTGATTTAAATTATATTGATAAAAATGGATTAAATAAAAAATCAATATTATCGAAAATCGCTATTGTTAAAGGCGAATGTACTGCAATTCCCGAATTTCAAAATATTATATTACATACGGGATATTTAAATTTTCAAAGTAAAGATCGTTTTGCAAAATCGTATTTAGAAATGGTTGCTAATATGAAATACTAAAAGATGGAAATCAAAAAAGTAATAGAAGGGTATCGACAAAAAGTGATTCAAATTGCAACACCATATAGTACTGCAACAGGATTGATATTGCCCGAATACAATTTAATCGTAACCAATGAGCATGTCGTCAGAGATAATAAAGAAGTCATTATTTCAAGGCACGATTTGTCAAAAGCGAGTGCAAAAGTTGTCTTTTTAGATGCTCAATATGACATTGCCTTTTTAAGTTTACCCATAGAATTTAAATGCGCACCCATAGATTTCTCAAAAGAAACCGTTGTAGAAGGATTAAGAGTAATAGCCATTGGACATCCCTACGGCTTTAAATATTCATCGACTATGGGCATTATTTCCAATGCTGCCCATTTACAAGATGGAGTAGAATATTTTCAACATGATGCTGCTATGAATCCTGGCAATAGTGGTGGGCCCTTAATAGATATCTATGGAAAATTAGTGGGTATCAATACTTTTGTAGTAAAAGATGGAAATTCTACCGGTTTTGCATTGCCAGTACGTCTATTAAAACAGTCGTTAGATCAATTTATAAATGGTGAAGGCAAAAAAGGAATTAAGTGTTTTTCTTGTTCAAAAGTAATTTTTGAAGATCCAGAAAATACTAATTATTGTCCAAAATGCGGATCAAAAATAGAAATGATTTCTTCAATTCCAACTTATGAACCACAAGGTATTTCAAGGTCAGTAGAATGGATGTTGACCGAGTTAGGACATGATGTAAAACTAGCTAGAAGAGGGAATTATCAGTGGGAAATCATACAAGGAAGTGCAAAGATTTATCTTTCCTATTTTCAAGACAAAGGACTTTTGCTTGGAGAAGCATTTTTATGTGGACTTCCAGATGAAAATATAATTGATTTATATCAATATTTGTTGGAACAAAATCATATTATCAAAGGATTGACATTAAGTGTAAAAAACCAAAACATTATTCTTTCTCTGTTATTATTCGATAAATATTTACATGAAGAAACAGGGGTTAAATTATTTAAGCATCTTTTCAAGAATGCTGATTATTATGACAATATTTTAGTAGAAAAATTTGGTGCAAAGTGGTTAAAATAAAATATTAGCGGATTGTAATCCGATTTTAATGATATTTCTTCACCAATAGAGTCAACTAATTTTTTAATCAAAAAAATTATTGATAAATTCGTATAAGTTCAAGATATTAGCATAAACCACCATTTGACGGCAAAAAAGTACGTTTAAAATACCAAAAAAATGTATATTTTTCATATCTTTGCCTGCTATGAGTGAAAAAGAAAACAAATCGAATTATGGTGCGGATAATATCACCGCACTTGAAGGATTAGAAGCCGTAAGGAAGCGTCCTTCCATGTATATAGGAAGTACTGATGTTGGCGGATTACACCATTTAGTTTGGGAGGTAATTGACAACTCTATAGATGAACATTTGGCGGGTCATTGTAGTGAAATTACTACGGTGATTCACAAAGACAATTCTATATCCATTACTGATAATGGTAGAGGTATTCCAACAGGGATGCATACCAAATTGAAAAAATCTGCCTTAGAAATTGTAATGACTGTATTGCATGCTGGAGGTAAATTTGATAAAGATACCTACAAGGTTTCTGGTGGATTGCACGGAGTTGGAGTATCATGTGTAAATGCACTTTCTATTATGTTGAAAGCTGAAGTCCATAGAAATGGAGAAATTTTTACACAAGAATACAGTAAAGGGAAACCACAAACAGAAGTTGCCGTTATAGGCAAAACAGATAAAACTGGAACAACGATTCACTTCAAACCTGATGCAGAAATATTTGAAACTTTAGTTTACAACTATGATACATTGGCAACTCGTATCAAAGAACTATCTTTCTTGAATAAAGGGTTGAAATTAGTTTTAATAGATGAGCGTGAAAAAGGGGAAGAAACTGAATTTAGAACGGAAATATTCTATTCTGAAGGTGGGCTTTTAGAATTCGTAACTTATCTCGATGAAGCTAAAACAAAATTGCTAGAAACACCTATTTATATCGTAGGAAAAGAAGATGATGTAGAAGTAGAAGTTGCAATGACCTACAATACATCTTATTCAGAAAATGTTCTTTCTTTTGTAAATAATATCAAAACAAGAGAAGGTGGTACCCACGTAAATGGATTTAGAAGAGCAATTACTAGATTATTTAAAAATTATGGTGATAAGAGTAATCTTTTCAGCAAATTGAAATTCACAATTTCTGGAGAAGATTTTAAAGAAGGATTAACGGCAGTTGTATCGGTAAAAGTTCCTGAACCACAATTCAAAGGTCAAACCAAAGGGGAGTTAGGGAATTCAGAAGTAAATGGAATCGTTTCACGACAAGTAGGTGATGTATTAACTTACTTTTTAGAAGAAAATCCAAAGATTGCCAAAAGAATTATTGACAAAGTAATCTTAGCGGCTACGGCAAGACATGCAGCACGTAAAGCACGTGACATGGTGCAACGTAAAAATATTTTGACAGGATCAGGATTGCCTGGAAAATTATCTGATTGCACATCAAAAGACCCTGTAAAATCAGAAATATTTCTTGTTGAGGGAGATTCTGCCGGTGGAACAGCAAAACAAGGTAGAGATAGAATGTTTCAAGCAATCTTGCCATTGAGAGGGAAAATTCTGAATGTAGAAAAAGCAATGGAACATAGGATTTATGAAAATGAAGAAATAAAAAATATGTTTACTGCTTTGGGCGTAAACATTGAAGAACGAGACGGAGAGAGAATTTTGAACATGGAAAAGTTGAGATATCACAAGACAGTCATCATGTGTGATGCCGATATCGATGGTAGTCATATCGTTACTTTGATATTGACTTTCTTTTTTAGGTACTTGCGTCCAATGATTGAACAAGGATACATATATATTGCTGCACCACCTCTTTACCAAGTAAAAAAAGGAAAACGTTTTCAATATTGTTGGAATGAAGAAGAACGACTAGCAGCAATTGAAGCTCTATCTTCAGGAGAGAATGATTCAGGTGTTAAAGTTCAAAGATATAAGGGACTTGGAGAGATGAATGCTGAACAATTGTGGGAAACTACAATGGATCCAGACTCTAGAATTTTGAGACGAGTAGATATTGATGATGCAGCTGATGCTGATAGAGTATTTTCGATGTTGATGGGTGATGAGGTTCCGCCCCGTCGAGCATTTATAGAAAATAATGCAAAATATGCGAATGTAGATGCATAAATAAAATATCATAAAAAAGCCCTACTTTTTAGAAAGTAGGGCTTTTTTTTGCCCAATAGCTTACATTGTGTTGTAAATATGTTAAAGTTTATGGATATGTGATTTTTTTTTGTTAGTTTTAGAGCTCTTTAATAACCATCTAAAATTTATCAATGAAAAATCAACTTATCCTTGCCCTTAGCCTTTTGTGTATCACAATGGGATTTTCTCAAACTCGCTCTCAAAAAATCATTACACACAGTACACTAAAATCTGTGGAATATGAAAAATCAATTCCAGAAGATCAATTTTTCAGTTCTGAATATCCAAAACTCGGACTAGCATCTCCAAAGGAAATGACTTTCAAAAATAAAATTAGAGATAAAAGTGGATTTGTACATACAAAATATAAGCAATCATTTAAAGGAATTCCTGTTGTAGGCGGAACGTACATCCTTCATTCAAAAAATGGCTTAGTAAAAAGATCATCGGGAAAATTGTATCCATATATTCATTTAGAGACCGAACCCAAAAGAACAATCCAAGAAGCAGAAACCACTGCGATAAATTTTATCATACAAAGATCTACTCAAAAATATTCACAATTTAATACAAGGAAATTTAATATAAAAGCTAAATCAAGTGAATTGTGCATCATTGACAAAGCCTTCCCGAATTTTTCTGGAAACTATCATTTAGCCTATAAAGTAGAAATAAAAGCATTCTTAAATACTCCAATTCTTGAATATATATATGTGGATGCTACTACAAATGAGATCTTATATAACCATTCAGGAATCCATCAAGAATCTGTGCCCGCTACAGGAAATACACTATATTATGGTGAACAATCCTTTATGGTAGATTCATTAAGTGCTAATTCTTATAAATTATTCGATGATACCCGAGGAGATGGTATAGTAACTATAGATGGAAGTCAACCACAAGATATAAACTCAGAATATGGTTATCCGTTATTTTCTAGCAAGACTAAACATTGGGATTTATCAGATACACATAGAGGCAATGCAGCTTTAGATGCACATTATAGTGCTACTCAATATTATGATTTCCTTAAAAATCGCTTTGATCGAAACAGTATCGATAATGAAGGATTCCCCTTAATTTCTGTTGTTCACATTCAATCCCCTTTCTTTGCAAATGCATATTGGGACGGATATACTACAAATTATGGAGACGGAGACTGTAAAAATTATGGTCCATTGACTTCCATAGAAATTGTAGCTCATGAATTCACGCATGGTTTAACCAACTTTACTTCCGAGTTAATCTATGACGAAGAATCAGGAGCTATAAATGAAGCTATGAGTGATATCTTTGGAAAATCGTTAGAATTGACGATAGATCCAGATCATTTTTCGTGGATAATAGGAGAATCAATCCTTACAGATGATGATGCAGAACCCATACGAAATATGAAAGATCCAAATTTGCAAGACGACCCAAAATATTACAAAGGAGAAATGTGGGAAGATGGAGCAGACGTTCATGTCAATAGCGGAGTCTTTAATTATTGGTTTTACTTAATTGTTGAAGGGGAAAGTGGAATCAATGAAAAAGGGTATAACTACGATGTAAAATCAATTGGGCTAAACAAAGCACTAGATATTGTGTATGGTGTACAAACTGGCTATTTGACAGAATCATCCAATTATATTGACCTATATCAATCCACAGTCGCATACGCTAAAGAACTATTTGGAGAAACATCAGTAGAATTAGAAAATGTAATAGAAGCATGGAAAACCATAGGATTGGATGATAATCTATCTACATCCAACTTAAGAATAGATTTTACCGACTTAGGAAATAATTTCTTTGAATCTTATTGTGAAGATCAATCTGAATTGGATGTAGCGTATCAAATAACAAATGATGCTGTAGAACCAATACCTTCTGGAACAATTATCAATATAAAATATACAATAGGAGCGAATGAAGTTGGTCAAAGAGAAATCATATTGAGTGAAAATTTAGCTTCAGGAAGTAGTCTAGATTTTATCGACACAATTGACATAACGAATGCATTTAGTTTTTTCACTTTACATGTCAGCTTATTATCAGATAATACAGAGTTGAATAATTCATTCTATTTTAGCGGATCTAGTTCAGGAAAAGATTTATCAATTTCATTCTATAATCTTAGTGATGCACAGTGTACTTCAATAAGGGATCAATACATAATAGCTCAAATTTATAATCAAAGTTGCAGAGAAGTAGAAGCTGGAGAAACTGCAAGATTAATTTTCAAAAATGATAAAGGTGAATATACTCAAGATATTACATTTTCGACTAGAATTCTTCCAAATAGTAGTGAATCTATTTTTTTACAACTCAATGAAATCCCAGAAGACTTCGGACTGTTTAATATTATTTTAGAGTATGACAACGATGTGAATTTAGATAATAATTCCTTGGGGGATGAAATTGTAGGAGCAATAGATCAGCTTAATTCAGCTACTCTTTTTGATTTTTCAGATTCTTCACTAGATGCTCTCCTACAAAAAGAAGGGAATTTTGCAATAGACGCACAAATAGTGAAATATAAAGGCAACGATGTATTAGGCTTTCAAGGTGTCAATCAATTCATTAGTTTCGGAATAGATTGTGATGATGCCACCGATTTCTTCATTTCTCAAATATTTCCTGCATCAATTAATTTCTGTGTATCCATGGATAACTTTGACCAACCCGCAATGAAATTTGATTTGACAACAATTATTAATGAAACATTTCCTAATTATTATTCATTTCCAGATAGCTATTATGCCATAGTTAAAATAATACTTGATAACTCGGAATTTCCAATAATAATTGACCAAGAAAATTATAAGACAATTAATCACGATATTGAATTACCAAAAAATTACAATGGACCAATTAAAATATCCCTATTCGTAATTGGAGCAGATAATGAAAGTAGTTCTGATATTTTTAAAAATAACAATTGGATACTTTTTGACAACATAGAATTTTATGATAAAAAAGGAGTAGCGAACGAAGATATCGAGTCTACCTCTTTCAATATTTATCCAAATCCAGCAAAGGAAATTCTTTCTATAATTTCTCAGGATCAAAATACTTCTTATGAGATTAAATTTTTCGATATTTTAGGACAACAAATTGGGCAAGAACAATTTATTGGAGAATTGCAATATGATGTCTCTCATTATAATACAGGAACTATTTTTTATCAAATCTTCAAAAATGGGAATCCAGCAACTGTCGGGAAGGTTGCAATTATCAAATAATTATGAAAGAATTATGAATTTGAAATATTATTTTCTATTTTGAGAATAATATTTCATTCTTCTGTCAAAGTATTACCTATACTATGACCTTTCTACATTTCAAAAATTATTTACTAACAAAAAACAATTTAAATGAAGACCTATCTACTTTTTATAATGAGCATTATTTTTACTAGTGGGATTTATGCTCAATCTATTTCAAAAAATGTTATTTTGCATAATGCTGTTAAATCAGTGGAATATGAAAAACCCGTTGAAACCAATCATTTTTTTGAATCTGAATATAAAAGACTAGGACTTCGTTCACCATCCAATATGATTCAAAAGTATGAAGTAAAAGATAAAAGTGGATTTATTCATACAAAATTTAAACAAACCTATCAAGGATTATCGGTCATAGGTGGAACGTACATTTTACATCAAAAAAATGGAAAGGTCATAAAATCAAATGGACATCTTCTTCCAAACATAAATCTAAATACAAAGCCAAATATTTCTGTAAGAGATGCAGCTGAAGAAGCGAATTATTTTTTGATAGAAAGATTTTCAAATGAATATGAAAAATTTGACCCTTCACAATTCAATCTTCAAGTCATAGAAAGTAAATTATGTATCATTGATCAATCCTATCCTGATTTTTCTGGACAATACCATCTTGCTTACGAAGTTCTAATTGAATCTTTTTTAAACATACCAATCAAGGAAAAAATATATGTAGATGCCAATACAAATGAAATAATAACATCGTTTTCAGATATCGCCCAAGAAGATGTGATTGGAAAAGGAACTACATTATATTATGGAGAAAAAGAATTTAACATAGATTCTGTTGGTCCAAACAAATTTCTTTTACAAGATTTAACCCGTGGAAATGGAATTTTCACCATTGATGCAAGTCAGGATTATAATGGAAGTTTAGATCATGGATATCCCGTATTTGAAAGCGATTCTAAAAATTGGAGTTTCAGTAATCCAAAAGATGCAGCTGCACTTGATGCTCATTTTTCCACCATACAATATTATGATTTATTAAAAACCAGATTTGACAGAAATAGTATCGACAATGAAGGTGCTGCTTTGATTAGTGCAGTACATGTTTTCAGTCCTTTTTATGTAAATGCAACTTGGAACGGAGAAAGAACCAATTATGGAGATGGAAATTGCGATGATTATGGACCATTAACTACTATTGATATCATCGGGCATGAATTCACACATGGATTGACAGACTATACGTCCAACTTAGTCTATAAAAATGAATCTGGAGCAATCAATGAATCAATAAGTGACATTTTTGGTAAAGCCTTAGAATATTATACGATTCCCGATGATTTTAATTGGTTGCTGGGAAATACGATGATAACAGGTGATGATGTAGAACCATTTAGAAATATGGCAGATCCAAATGCAGTTGGAGATCCGAAATTTTATTTTGGAGAAGACTGGAAAACAGGTGCAGGAGACAATGGTGGCGTACACACCAACAGTAATGTATTTAATCATTGGTTTTACTTATTGGTAGATGGAAAAGCGGGAAAAAATGAGATCAATTACGACTATGATGTTACACCAATTGGAATGGACAAAGCACTAGATATTGTCTATGGAGTAGAAACGGGTTATCTTACAGAATCATCTGGCTATATAGACTTGTTTTTTGCAACAATAGATGAAGCAAAAGACTTATATGGAGAAAATTCAATGGAAGT
Source organism: uncultured Saprospiraceae bacterium (assembly GCA_947311465.1). GTDB lineage: Bacteria > Bacteroidota > Bacteroidia > Chitinophagales > Saprospiraceae > CAMZLN01. The sequence goes on along the minus strand of CAMZLN010000005.1, from coordinate 7,158 downwards.
CGCCAATGTAATAGAAGCTTGGAAGGCAGTAGGAATAGACTTAGATAAAACGCTTGATAATCTTGGAGTTTCTTTTGTAGAAGATATACGTTCTACAGTTTATTTATGTGATTTTAGTACCCCTTACGAAATAAACTACTCGATCCAAAATAACGGAACAGATAACAAACTTCCAGGTAGTGCTATCACAGTCGAATATAAAATCAATTCTAATATTCTAGAAACAAAAGAGTTTACTTTAACAGATACCTTAAAATTTAAAGATTTTCTTACAATAACAGATTCGGTATATTTGACCGAAGAATTATTGCCACTAAATACCAATCGACTAAAAATAACTTTATTGTCCGATGATTCGAATATGTATGATAACGAATTAGAAATCAGAATTAAAAACCTATTGCCCAATGTAGATTTACGAGCTAGTATGTATACAAATTCGTTGAGAGATTTATGTACGCCAATTCAGAATCAAGGCTTGCGTTGTCGAGTTCAGAACAAAAGTTGTACTACGCTTAACCAAGGAGAAACGATAGAGTTTATTTTTGAGAATGAGAATGGGAAATTTACCCAAGCCTATACTTTCACACAAGACCTTGAGCCCAACCGCACAAAATTTATTTCCTTACGATTAGAAGATTTACCAATTGATTTTGGTCCATTTGATATCACATTAAAATTTGATGATGATACCAATCTGGATAATAACAGCTTTTTATATGATGGACCAGGTGTTTACAAATCAATGCCAAGAAATGTTGCGATAGATTTTTCTGATGATAGCTATAATGGTTATATCAAGTTTAGACCTAGTTTTTATAATAAAGTAGAAGTTGTAAATTTCGATAATAATGATCAACTAGGTTTTCTGGGCGAAAGGAATTTTGGACGTCTAGCGGAATGTGTAGATCCTAATGATTTTTTCATTTCTCAAAATTATTCTGAAATAGGATTCTGTGTAAATGCATCTGACATGAATGATCCAATGGTAAGTTTTGATTTAACATTCATACAAAATCAAACACTTTCTGAATTTTCAATTTCTGATGATTACTATACCATGACAAAAGTATTTTTGGAAGAAATGGAATTTCCATTAATTTATAGTCAAACCAGTGAATTAAAGGAGTTACAAGAAATAAAATTACCAGCTGGATATGAAGGCATCGTAAAAATTGCCGTCTATGTCTTAGGGAATGAAGAAACAGGCGGATCGGATATATTTCAAGAAAACAATTGGGTATTATTAGACAATCTAAAGTTTTATGATCGTGAAGATGTGTCAACAAAAGATATTTCGATTTCACAATTTGATGTTTCACCCAATCCAACTGCTGGCATTGTAACATTTTCTCCTAAAAATAAATCTCAGGAGTATGAAGTTCGTCTTTACAATATTTTGGGTCATGAAATCGAGAAAATTTCAAATATTGAAGGAGATTTACATTATGATATTTCAACAATTGGATCGGGAACTATTTTTTATCAAATTTTAGAAAATGATATAAAAGTTAATTTTGGGAAACTAATCGTGATTGAATAGACTTGTTTTTCATACTTTCGTTTCTGAAAATCAAAAAAGATGAGCTGAATAATTTCAGCTCATCTTTTTCATTTTCCATAATTTTCAATAATAGCATCACAAGCTCTATCCAGCATTTTGTAAACATTATCAAAGCCATTGTCATCAAGATAAGGATCTGGCACTTTTTGGTTCACACCAGGATCAACCATATTCATTATCAAATGTACTTTTTCCCGTTCTTTATCCGTAGATGCGAGTTTTATGATGTTTTGATAATTGGAACTATCCATTGCAAAAATAAGATCAAATTCTTTCAAATCTTCTTTTAAAAATTTTCTAGATTTTTGATATCTAATATCTGTATTGTAATCCAATCCAATTTTGATAGATCTAGGATCAGGTCTTTCCCCTTCATGCCATCCGCTAGTACCTGCGGAGTCAACTTCCCAATCCAATTTATTTGCTGCTATTTTATCCTTTAATATTCCCTCCGCCAAAGGGGAGCGGCAAATATTCCCAAGACAAACCATTAGTATTTTCATATTGCAATTACATTTGAATTTCAAAGATAAGAACTTCTACCCTTTTATAAAAAGATACAGGGCAGAATCAGCAAGCTGATCTACCCTGTAAAACCAAAAAACCAAATGAAATTCTTTAGTCTATTTCTTAGCTGTTTTAAAATGCTTAAAATACTCTCCCAGCAAATCACTCAATTTCAAAACATCTGCTTTATTTCCTTTTTTTATGCCACTAATTGCTGAAAGCATAGGATGAAGTACCACATGCAACTGATCATGATCAGGTCCAGTCATATCACACTTATTAATCAATGTTTGAGTTTCTTTACCCAAGTCATCCCCTAGCTTTGCATAATCTGTTGATTTTTCTTTTGCAAAAAAGATTAATATTTTTTGCATATTCACCATACCAACTTGCGTAGCATCATTTACAATCCATTTTTTTCCATTATTTAGATGGAGAGTTTCTTTGACTTCATCTTGCTTTTCAACACGTTCCGATGGTACAGGTTTTGGTGTATCATGATTTGCATGTTGTTCTTGTTTCTCTTCTTTTTTGCTATTAGAAGTACATGCTATAGAAAATCCAATAATTGCAAAAGAAAGAAAAATCCATTTTAAGTTTGATAACATAATTATATATTTAAACGATTTTGAAAAAACAAAAATAAGAAATCTTTAGAAACTATATTTTACACGAGTATAAATCATATCATTTTTATCATATCTTCCAAACAATCCTGGGACATCTCCTGGTTTTAGGTCAAATTCAGAATTGACAAACAAATTGGTACCCATTTCAATACTCACCTGATCATAAGGCATATAAAAGGCACGCAATCTACTAAATGCATCGATATGCGTTATTCCAAAATAAGTAAACCACTCTACACGCAGTTTTTCTCTAAACATAGATTTACTCACTAAAAGTGTGGCTAAGTTTTCCACTTCATTGAAAAATATATCTTCATCATAATCTAAGATTCTTTTTTGAATAAATTGCGCAGATAATCTCCAATCCCCAATCGTTTTATCCAATCCCACTACGTAATTTAAATAATCTTTTTGAACGACAGCCTCTTTTACAAAAGGATTTTGAAAATATTTATCCAAATAATAAGCAGATTCTCCACGTAAAATAAATCCAGCCACATCTGTACTAAAACTTCCACCAAACAATGCCATACGATGATGCTCAGGAGTAATATCAATTTTAAGAACCCCTGTCATTGTATCTTTAGTACGCATCATATGCAATGCAGGATCATCATCCCAAGTATATCCACCCATCAATTGCAAATCAATCCAACTATTATTCAAAGAATATCTAGCGAAGAATTCTCCATTTTCTAGTCGTAAAGGAATATTTTTCTTTTCTAAGTGAAATGTAGGCTTCACAGGAAAAGGAAGTGTAAAATACCAATTAGATCCTGGTCCAGGAGGTTTTGTTGATGTAAATTGCGGAATCCAAACCAATTCCAAACTATTTTCATCGTTAAAATAGTAGTTGGCTTTGACGGCATTGATTCCAGTTCGAATTTCGTTAAAATCTCGTAATAAAAACTCAGATAAATCTTTAGGAGTAACAATGTCTGTAATAAATACACCATCAGCCTGCCCCCAAATAATCTGTTGTTTCCCAATTCTAATATCCATTTTATTTGTAAAAAAATCGACATACATTTCCCTTAATCTCCATTCAATTGGCTTATTTGCATAATGATAAAGATATGGATTTGCATAAAATCCAATTTTATCATTTTGCTGCTTTATTTCTAAATTGACTGTATTTTGAAAAATACTAAAGTCGTTAGGAGATTGTGTAAATACACCCATATAGTTTCTCACAAAACCATTAAATTCTATTTTATTAGACTCTTCATTTTCTTGAGCTGTTCCTATAAAGAAGGATATGCTAAAGATGAATAAGAATAGATACTTCATAATAATCCTTTTTTTTATTTAAAGTGGTTGAGAAGTTGAGAACCTAGTACTTAACCCCAATAATTGGGATCTCAACTAGGATTTTCTTCGCAACTCAACAATTAGTCAACTAAAGTATTAAATTGTATAGTCATAGTAATTAACCATTTACAAAGTCACTTTCGAATTAACAATTAACAATTCATAATTAACCATTTACTAAAGTCCCTTTTGCATTGCTCGCTGTGTAAATTTTGAAGATTGAAGACCAATATTTATTTTTAAATGAGTTAATTCAATAGTAGTTTTATGATTTTTCTGGACATTTTCCATCAATTGTTTAGTAGCAATCCAATAGCCATCAATGTGCTCAAAATCTTGAATATTCAAGACTTTCAACAAATCACCATCTTCATCATAAAATTCAACTTTTACAGGAATTTCTTTTTCTTTTGAAATCCACCCAATCTTTTTTGAATATTGCTCTTCTTCTTTTGGAGTCACCTCCATCACCCAACAATCGTCTCCGTTCAACGTCTCTTCACGAAGTAGTTTGTGATTATCTTTTTCAGGAGAACGTCTTTCCATATCTTCATAAGTAAAATCAGACCCCATAAATTCATTATCTTTACTTGAGTTGGAAATACGTTTCACTTTTTTCAAAGCAGGAAGGAACAACCATTGGTCATCATCTTCGCTTGTATCATCATAGGTCCAATTCATAAAAGAAGTATTCTTGACATCTGCCGGAGATTTGAAAAACATAATTTTCTTTTCAGTATCCCCTTCGTCAATAAAAAACTGATGTAAACTTCTCACCCGTTCTTTTCCTTTCTTATTAATCAAGGTCATCGTCATATCCGATTGTCCAGAATCTGGTGTTTTTCGATTATAAACTTTATAAGCAATTTCTTTAGCCGTTTGAGCAAAAATAGCATCATTAAAAAACAAAGATATCAATGCCAATAATCCGATTTTTAAAATTTTAGTATTCATGATTTATGATTTTAATTTATTTAATTTAAGTTAAGTTAATTTATTTCTTTTTAAAATATACTTTCGATACATACATCACAAGAAACATGACAGTCAATGTTGCGATAAAACTTGTAAGCATATTCAAAGACACGATAGCACCAAGCGCTTTATTCGGTTTAAATGCAGAAAGAACCAGAACTAAGAAACCAAGTACAACAACAATTGCATTAAAAGAAATTGCTCGACCAGAATGTGCCATAGTTTTTTCAATAGTCAGGTCAATATCACCCGTTTGTTCTGCATTTATTTTGTATCGATCAATAAAGTGAACGGCATAATCAATTCCAATTCCAATGGCAATACTAGAAATCAAAGCAGTAGTTGTTTCCAAAGGAATATTTAATAATCCAAGTACTCCAAAGGATATGATTGTCGTCAAAAAGATTGGAATAGTAGAAATTAAACCGATTTTTAAACTCTTAAACATCATTGCCAATAAGACAAAGACAATCACAAAAGAAAGCAATAAACTTCTGATTTGTCCTGTCAAAATCAAATCGTTAAAAACCATTACTTTATATCCAGATCCTGCATAATTCAAGTTGATTCCAAGTTGTTCAAAGTCATTTTTATAAGTTCCTATCTCTGCCAAAAGCGCATCTAATCCCTTAGAATTATCGCTTTTTAATTGAAAACGTAGATTTGAAATTTTAAAGTCTTCATCCACCAATTCCCATAATCGATCAGATCCACCACTCATTTCATACAATAAAAAGTATTGAGACACTAGATTTTGGTTGTCAGGAATTTTATAAAATTCATTGGTATCACCATTGAGCACCTTATTCATTCTATTAATAAAATCAGGGAGAGAAAGACTACCACCTACTTCAGGGATATGATTTTCAATATTTTTAGCGACCTTTTCGATCAACTTTAAAACTTCTGGTCTTTTAAAAGTATTTTCTTCTTGACTTTCCAATATTACATTCAAACTGGTTGTTCCCATGAATTTACTATTCACAAAAGCATCAGTTTTTACCAATTCACTATTATCTGGGAAACGAGCCAAGAAACTAGAGTTGATCCATACTTTAGAAATACCATATCCAAAGAACAGGACGATTGCAGCGGTAACAATCCAAACCATAGTTTTCTTTTTCACCAATGAATCAGCAAATGATTTTGCATGTTTAGTGAAAAAATTCACCTTACCATCTTTTTGTTTAGCTGCTTTAGGTAAACCAAAAGCTTGTGTAAAAACAGGAATCAAAATCAAAGACAGTACCATGGCAAAAATAACTCCAATCGCAGTAAACAAAGCAAACCAACGAATTGGAATAATATCTGAAGTCAGTAAAGATAAAAATCCAATAGCGGTCGTTACAGAAGTCATGACTACTGGTTTCCACATTTGAGCAACCATGTCCTTAATCAATTCTTCTTTACTCCAATCAGAATGATTTCCGACTTGTAACTGTAAATGACTATAAATATGGATTCCATCAGCAACACCGATAGCAATCAACATTACTGGAATGAGAGAAGAAGGAGCATAAATTGGAATACCCATACCCGCCATCAAACCAAAGGTCCAAATTGCCGATAAAATCACAACCAACATCGTAGCCAAAGTACCCTTAAAACTTCTAAGTACTAAAGCGAGAATGATTACAATCAAGAGCAAGACAATAGGGAACATTTTTTTCATATCCTTAGGCATCAAACTCGCCATAGTACCTTCTACAATCGGTTGCCCTGCGATATAGATATTATCTCCGTCCCCTTGATATTTATTTGCGAGTGCTTCGATTTCGTCATACAACTCTTGCGAAAAACTATTATCCTTTATCTTGGTCATAATAATAGTGGCAGTCTCATCTTCAGAAACCAATCGTTTATAGACCATTTCATTGGTTTTAACACCGACTTGAATATTTTTCAGTGCTTCTTCGGATTTAGGAATTCTTTTAAAGAACTCTTCTATGACCAATTCATCGCCCTCAGCTTTGATATTATCTGCGGTATAAAGGGACAATACATCATCTTTATCCTCTACGACATCTAGCTTTTGAAGCTCTTTGGATATTTTCTTTACTTTTTTAAGTGTTTCTGTATTGTAAATACCGTCTTTATTTTCAACAGCAATCAATATAGCATAAAGAAAAATATTTATGTTGAGACAAATTTGGATAAATATATGCCAAAATC
>CAMZLN010000004.1 GCA_947311465.1 uncultured Saprospiraceae bacterium | reverse complement strand
CAAGGTGCAATGATGGAATGTGCAATGGTGCAATGGTGCAATGATTCAATGGTGCAAGGGTGGAATGGAATGATTCAATGAGGATACAATGATACAAGGATACAAATGATACAAATGATACAAGGATACAATGCCTTTCTGTTCTTGTATGGCTAAAATGAAAAAATGTAGTTTTTAACGGATTGAAATCTGTTGTTCACCATCCAAGTTTTTTTTTTAAAAATTCAATCAACAAAATTGCAGTTTTTTCTTTCTGAATGTTTACGCATGAGTCAACCAAAAAGTTTAGACATTTCAGTTGGATAATCTATTTAAATATTATTGCATTTTATCCTCAATTTTTTTATTAGTTTTTCATACTCTACATTCTTAAAAAGAGTATTCCATTCAGATTTAATTTTCATTAAATTTTGATTTGTCTTATCATTAATTATTTCTCTTTTCTCCTTAATATTTAAAAAGTCATTATCAATAATTGATTGCAACTCTTTATCAGTATATTCTTTATATAATTTTCTAAATTCAATATACTCTATAAGTTGCTGTAAATGAAATATTCCAAATGAAATTTGAGTTGACAACTCGTGAGTTAGAGAAAGTGTAATATTTTCAATCTCATAAATGCAGACATTTTGGGTGTCAAATTCATTTCCGTTAAACTCATTGAATATTTCTATGTATTCATTTTCAAGAAAGTAGTTTTTCTTGAACCAGTTTCATTTCGTGAATGAATTTTTCTGCTTTATTCATTTATATTATATTTTTGGTCAAGTTTGTTGTACAAAAATTCATACTCGCCTTCATTTCAGTGTACTACTTTCTAATTTACTTATACCTATCCCAATTATTTTACTTGGAAAACGCAACACTACATACTCTACAGCAATCTTATCATTAATATTATATTCTAAGTAGTCGGTCTCAGATACAGGTATTTGGACTTCTTCATTATCAATATTAGTAAATACGAGAAACTCTTTTACTTTATGTACAGTAAAAGATCGCATAGTTTTACCTACCCAAGAATATTGTTGATAATCACCTTCTGGTTGAATTTCTTTTTTCAATATAATGGCAGTAGTATTTTTTATTGTCAGATTATCCATTCTGTTTGTTTTGACTAAATATTGCGACGCTATTATTAGTGCTATAATTACAAAAAAAGTAAACAGAAATGTTTTTATTGGATTTTTCATACTTTCTTATTCAATTTTATTTTCAGAATGCTACGAAGCACAAAGGAATGTCTAAACCCACCACCCCCAAACTAGCCTAACTCGCTCTCTTTTTCTTGCAGTTTATCTACAAATTTATTGAATTTTGGATGCTTTTTAAAATCTTTCATAATCGTTTTATAGTCTCTTATCTGAAAAGTTTCACTCGCAATTTGTTTCATTTGTAATATCTCTTGATATCTTTCTGGTTCGTCCTCTTTTAAATATTCTAAATAATCATCTAATTCAATTTCTTCCCAGATATCATTCGGTTCGGTTTCAAATTCATATGGTTCATCATTATAAATCATTAAACTTATTAAATCTTCTATGCTTGGTGCAATAGTAAAATTGTTGCCATCACTACCAATATATACAACAGGTGGCTCGCCTACCAAACCTGGATAATACCATAGACAATATAATGAACCATCGCTTTCTTCACCAAATCCTATAAATTGATCTTCAAAATAGCTGGATAAATCTTTTTCCCACCAAGCAGTATCTTTTAAATATTCATAAGTTTTAAATTTATATGAGCCACTATATAAACCAATAGCTCCACCTATTCCGTTTAAAGCGTGTAATACATCTAATATTTTTTCGAAATGTGCACTTGGTTTTTTCATAATTTATTGTTTTAATTTTTAAAAAAACTACTTCCTTTTTATTAATCTATTTTCAATATATTTTGCATTTTCAGAAAGGGACAAATACCAATCTTTTTTTACAAATATAGATAATTCTAATATCAAAATCACTATCTAGTAAAGGAAATCCCCATGCTCTGGAACCTGTTTCGCAAGCCAAAAGAATTTTCACTTCTTTTTCTTTTTCGATTTCATCTAAATATTGATTTATTTTCTCGTTCATTTGATAATTCTGTGAGTTTGGTTTTTAATCAAAAATTTATATTTCCTTCCCAATAATCTCATTCAAATACCCATTCAATTTCGCCTGTACCTTGAAAACATCCAAAATATTCTCAATAACGTCTCCTTCAAACCAAAATTCATCATCAATTTTACAAATTGAAACGTAATTTTTATATCGCAGTAATTCTACATCAGCAAAATCTTTAGGAAAACCACGTGGAGCTGTTTTCAACTTCGCTCCATGTAATACATCAAAATATTTTTTAAACTTCGGTGCATTCACAATCTTTTTTAATTCAGAAGCATCCTGAAAAATATTAGTTCGAATAGCTTTCAACACTGTAGATTCTGGATGATAAATTCCACCCCCTAAAAATGAGTTATCAGGTTCTAAATGCAAATAATAACCCGCATTTCCACTTTTTCTTCCATCTTTCGTAATTGAAGCTCCAAAATTAGTTTTATAAGGTTCTTTATTCTTAGAAAATCGTGCATCTCTATGAATTCTGTACATACACTCTTTCGCAGTATTGATATTTATGGAATTATCAATTGCTTTCAATTGTGGAATCAAAGTATCAATAAAATCAGCAAATTCTGATTTAGCGGCTTGATATTCATCATTATTTTCTTTAAACCAAGGACGATTATTATTGAATTTCAATTTACATAAAAATTCGTAGGCAGTATTCAGTTTCATATTTGTTCAATTTTGCACTAATGTACGAAAAATTTTGGGAAAGAAAATTACGCTCCTTAGTACCCCGGTATAAAGTTGGAGCACATCATCTGGACAAAATACAAAAATTAAATAATCCATTAAAAACATACTTGTCAAGTTTTCGGTAGTCTTTCAATTTTCAATATCATATCTTTGCCTAATAAATAACAATCAAATATGACCTTTCAAGAAAAATATGCAATTTTGGGAACAAAAAATACGCATTTCGATGGCATTTTCTTTACAGCAGTGAAAACTACTGGGATATTTTGTCACCCGTCTTGCCGAGCTCGTACACCTAAAGCTAAAAATGTCATTTTTTATAATTCGATAAAAGAAGCTATGGAAAATGGCTATCGTCCTTGCAAAATTTGTAAACCGATGGAACAAATTGGTACAACTCCTGATTTTATTAAAAAAGTAATTGATGAACTTCAGAAAAATCCGCAAATCAAAATCAGTGATGAAGATTTGAAAAATAAAGGGATTGAACCGCACACAATAAGACGTTGGTTCAAAAAGAATTATAATCTTACCTTTCATGGGTTTCAACGTATGTTGCGCATGAATTATGCATTTACCAATATCAAAAAAGGAAAATCAATCACAGATGCTGCCTTTGAAAGTGGCTATGAATCTTTGAGTGGGTTTAATGATAGTTATCGTACAAT
>CAMZLN010000003.1 GCA_947311465.1 uncultured Saprospiraceae bacterium | reverse complement strand
TAGCAATTATTTCTGCTTGCGGAATTAACAGACCTCCAATATTACGAAATTTATGTTCGTGTGGATGGCGTACATCTATGAGTAAATAATCTTCTTCTGTTTCAATGAGATTTTGAAAATCAGAAACAGAAATCGTTTTGATGTTTGTTTTTAACGACTTTTTAATTCCACAAAACTCATCATAATCAATTAATTTTGTGATTGCAGTCGCTGGATTTTTATTAATATTCAATACTCTTGTAGTAAATGATAGCGTATCTAGAATAAGTAGCTTGGAAGCCAATGGTTCTCCCACGCCAGTAATGATTTTTATGACTTCACTCGCTTGGATACTCCCAATGATTCCTGGCAATACTCCGAATACGCCTGCTTCTGCACAATTTGGAACGGTACCATCCTTGGGTGGATTTGGAAATATATCTCGATAATTAGCACTTCTATTCCCGTTGGTTAGGGGATAGTTGAAAACAGATACTTGTCCTTCAAATTGAAAAATAGATCCAAAAACATTGATTTTATTCTTTAAAACACAAGCATCATTGACCAAATATCGTGTAGGGAAATTATCTGTCCCATCAATTATAATATCATATTGCTCAATGATTGAAAATATATTTCTTGAAGTGATTTTTACATTATAAGTTTCTATTTCAATATTAGGATTTTGAGATAATAGACGCTTCTTCGCTACATCAACTTTTGACTTCCCAATGTCATCGGTTGTAAATAAAATTTGTCGTTGAAGATTACTTAAATCTACGGTATCAAAATCTACAATGCCGAGTGTCCCAACTCCAGCGGCAGTCAAATACTGTAAAATGGGACATCCCAAACCACCCGCACCAATCACTAATACTTTGGCAGCTTTTAATTTCTCTTGCCCTTCAATCCCTATTTGCGGCATTAAAATGTGCCGATTATAACGACTAAATTCTAGATTAGTTAATGATTTAGGCATCTATAATTTATTGAAAAAATGAAGTTTACCACTTACAAGATCACTATTATTTTCTAAAGTAAAAAAGTAAAAACCATTGGGAAGTGGATTGAATTTAGAAAAAGAAAATTTTTCACTTCCCTTATCAATAGGTTGACTAAAAACAATTTGTCCTAATTGAGTAAATAATTTGAATTGGGTATCTTGTAACAATGGACCATTGAAAATAATTTCATCACCAGTAACTACAAAAGTTGGTAATTTTGGAAAATCAATAGAATCCGTTGTTGAAAGATATTCTGCAATGGGGCTGTGCATATCCAAATAGACTACAATCCCATCGTGGTCTGTAGAATGAAAATTTGTATTTTCATACAATAAATCATCTAAATAATCAGAATTTCCATGAGCATAAGCAAATTTAGATACTTCATAATCTTTTAAAGTACCTGTCAAACAATGGTCTATCACTTGACTAGTTCCTCTGTATATATAGGTGTATCTTTCTTCAAAAGGAGCTTTGTCCATTTGATTGGTCAAAGGTGGATTGATTCCTACATCTTCAACAGGATATTTTGCTCCAAGCGAAGGCGTACCAGCAATTTGATTGACTGGATCGGTATAGCCATCTGTAAAAGGATATGCATTGAAATCCCCAACTACAACAATATTTTTATCCTGCAACTGCAAGGAACGTATAATTTTCCCAATAGAAATGGCTTGTTCTTGTCTACGAATTGGGGTATCTGTTGAACTTGTCAAACCTAAAAACGATTTTAAATGCAAATTTAAAACTGCAATCTCTTTGATCGGATCTGAAAGGATTTTGCCTTCTAATAATAGGGGAGGACGATAATGCAATCGACCACCAAAGCTCACTTGTTCATATTTTGCCAATTGTCGAACACTAATATTGGATATTCGGTTTCTAACCAAGAAAGCAGTATTGAAAATATCATTATCACCAGGTAAATAAGGAGTATAAATAATATCTTTATGAATTGCTTGTATTGCTTTGGAAAGTTTTTCAAGTACTTTAATAGTCCCTACTTCTTGTAAGGCAAGAATGTCTGGAGCATCTTCCACTTCGACAATAAATTTTGCTAATTTTTTTATTCTTACATCAAGTTTTGATTCATCATCAAAAAGCAAAAGGCAATTGATACTGCCAATTGTAAATTCATGCTCAGTTTTGGAAGGGACTTTTGTCCAAGCAGGTTTGGTGGTTAATTCAAATTCAGTAGGAAGAAAATAGTATGTTGCATCATAATGGGATATTACGCCTTTACTTTGAAATTTGGATCCTGCTGGGATATCAGTATTAAAATCTGTTTTCAAATTATTTAAACTCAATTCAAAATTTTCGAGATTTTTATCCCATACAGGAATACCCGCTCCAAGGGAAAAAGTGTTTCCAGCTTCCCTAAATGATCGAACTCCTTTAGCGTTTATGGATCCAAAACCATCTTCGTTGATGGGTTCATTGACAACGCCTGTATTAATTTGGACATACATGCCTTCCACAGATTCTAGTTCGTATGAATCTTTGTCAGGAAAATCTGGATTAAGATTTACAGGAATGGGTAAGGGTTGATCATTTCCTATTTTTGTGAGTTCGTTTTCTTCAATTGCTGTTTCGTCATTGATTTCTCGAACAAACCCTTGAATATTGAGATAGTCACCAATCTTGACGGGCTTACCAGAATACACTAAAATACCATTGGATGTATTTGGGTTGTCGTCTGTACGGCTAGTAGGAGTTTGGACATAAAAGTATCCATTTCCTACTGCGGTAACTACATTTTCTTGAATATAAATTTCTGTATTTTCATAGGTTGATGTTGCTTTGTCCCCTTGGATTTGGTAAATTTCTAAGGAAGTCTGTCCAACTACGATTGATATGTCAAAGCTATGGATTAGCGTAATAAAGCTAAGGATTGTAAATATTTTTCTCATGACTACAAAGGTACGTAATTATGTAGAAATAAATTCACAAAATTTCTTAGTATTTCCCGTATTGGAGAACAGATTTCAATCCGTTAAAAATAAACAAATCAAAAATGATACTTCACCCCACCTTTCCATTTGATAAACTGACGATTTTCATATTTATATCCTTTCTGGTCAAGATTTATTTGAGTATTTATTTCTCCGAAAATAGACCATTGTCTCTTCCAATCATATTCTACCCCTATTGATGTCCAAATATCAGAAATTGAGAAATTGTTATCTTTTACATTTTTAGGAATTTCGTATTCGTTCCTAATACCTATTGTATAGAATTCATATTCTAATTCTGCATCTATTAATTTTTGATAATAACCACCTATTCCTATATATGGATGAAAGTTACTATAAGGTAATAAACTATATTTAACTCCAAATGGGATCTGTAAGTAGCCAAAATCACCATAAACTTCAAATAATTCGTCCCCTTCGTTCTTTGCTATTTGTTGAGGAAACACATCTGATGGATGTTCACTATCAAATTCATAAGCAAAATTATTGGTCATATAACCTATTCCAGCTAAAAGACTAATTTGTCCATAGTGAAATTCACTCATTAGTGTAGTATGTAGATTCTTCTTTGTATTTCGAGGCATACTCAATAAATAGTAACGACCAATATCCGCAGAAAGTGAAAATGATCTAGGACTCAATTTCTTAATAGCTTTCGCCAACTTTCTTTCTTTCAAAAATGTTGGATACGATTTCAAATTCAAACCTTGTTCAGGAAAAACTGCTACATTATTTATAGGTAAGTAAGGATTGTAATTCAATATTTGTTGATATAATGAAGCTATGGTCGCCGCATCTTGTACTTCAGAATTGCTTTTTGTATTGTCATTTCTAACGGTTGCAAGTAAATTAGCATAGTTTTTTTGTGAATTTATAACGGTTTTTGTTTTAAAAATGTCATATCTATTATTTATTGCATTGATATAACTAGCATTTGAAAATAAAGGATGATTATTGTGCTGTACTTGTCTTGCATTTGAAACATAGACATTTTTCTCAATAATTACTTTTTTGTAAATGGTATCATATAGGACAATATTTTTGGTTTTCAAGCCATTACTTTCCATGTTACTATTGCCTCTATTACTACTTTCATAAGATTTGTGCTCAATTGATTTATTCTCCAATGCTCTTTTCAAATCAACGACTTGGTGCTGCAAGTTATTCTTTGTACTGTATAGATATCCAGAAGTAATGCTACTTCCCAACAGTAAAGTAAACAAGATAGGCAACCAAAACCAACCTTTATCTTTTTTATGATGCCCTGCATCCAAACGAGATTCCATATCATCCCACATGCTTTCTTTGAAAGCAAACTCAGGAGGATTATTCATAGCCTCCCGTATATGTTTTTCAAAATTATCCATGTTCACTTGTATTTAAATTATTTGTCCCTAGAATATAGCTTTGCAATAGTTTTTTCGCTTTAGAATAGTTTGATTTTGATGTACCAACACTCACTCCAAGTTGTTCTGCAATTTCATGATGTTTTAATCCATCTATTGCGTACATATTAAAAACGGTTCTATATCCAGGTGGTAATAGCTGTATTTTTTTTAATAAATCTTCATATGCTAAATTATCATAACCATCATTTATGGAGATTCCTGACTCAATAGGGTCATCAGTAGCATAAATTTTTAATTTTTTATATTTTCTTTGATAATCAATAGCGGTATTAATAAGTATTCTTCTAAACCACTTTTTGAATTCCTTATCTTCATCAAAACTTTCTATCTTAGAAAAGACCTTATAAAAACTTTCGTTCATAATCTCTTCTGCATCTGGTCGGTTTCCTGAGTACCGTAGAGCCACACTCATCCCATAACCAAAAAAGAGCTGATAGAGCTTTTTCTGTCCAGAACGATTGCCCTGTTTACACGCCTTGATTAATAATTGTATATTTTGTTCTTGTCTCAAATCTTTAAGAGTTCGTTTCTTTGGTTGCCAGTACGGAAGCTTTTTAAAAAGGGTTGCCTTGCTATTAAAATTAGGTGTAAAATAGAAATAAAATATGAATTATCAAATTAACATAAAGCAGTTATTGTAGATGAAGCTTCGAGCATTATTCAAAAAAGAGATGAACAACGTCAAGCTGACTTGAACAGATATAATTCTAAAGCATAAAAAACATAACTTCTATCAGGGATTCACTATTTATACATTTTCTAAATTTGATTAATTTAATATAAAATATTCTATATATCCAAAATGGATTATCTATATTTATCTTTTGAGAAATTTTTATAGTGCATTTAAAGCATATTAAGATGTTTCTACTAATTAAAGTTTACAGATCAGAGCAATAGTATAGTAGAGAATCATTTTGAATGTTAACAAATCACAGGACATCTTGTCTTTTTAAAATTAACAATTTAGTACTATGTCTAAAGATATTAAACAAAAATCAAAAGGAGTCAAAGCTCCTAAGTATCCTGGAAAAAGGATGACTATCAATGGCAACACTCTTGTCGCCAACACCGAAGGACTTATCGCTGATGCAGGTATTTTTTATCCCATTACTCCTTCTACGGAAATGGGTGAAACCTTTCAGTTTTTATACGCAAAAGGTGAATTAAATGCATGGGGAAAGCCCTTGACAGCTATCGAAACTGAAGGAGAACACGCTGCCCAAGGGGGAGCTATCGCAATGTCTGTCACTGGAAAACGTACCGTGAATTTTACTTCTGGTCAAGGAATTGTCTATGGAATAGAACAGTATTATCATGCACCTGGAAAATTAAGTACTTTGGTGCTTGAAGTCGGAGCTAGAGCCCTAACCAAACATGCGCTGAATGTGCATGCAGGTCATGATGATGTGATGGCAGCACTCGATACAGGATGGGTGATTCTTTTCGCAAAAGATGCTCAACAAGCTGCAGATCAAGCTATTATTGGTAGAAAAGTAGCTGAATTGGCACTCAATCCAGTAATGAATGTTATGGATGGATTTTTAACTACTCATTTAGAAAGAACTTTCTTTATGCCAGAAGCGGGTTTGATTCGTGATTTTCTTGGCGATGCAGATGATATTATTGACTGTCCTACTGATGCTCAAGAAATTATATTTGGTAAAACTAGAAAAAGAGTTCCTGCTGGTATGGATTTGAAAAATCCTGTTTTATTAGGACCTGTTCAAAATCAGGAACACTACATGAATGGTGTAGCTGCTCGTCGCAATAATTTTTCTGAAGGTATTTTAGGTTTTTTAGAAACTGCATATAATGAATTTGCATCTTTGACAGGACGGCAATATGGTTTTGTATCTGAATACAATTGTAAGGATTCAGATACCGTTTTTGTTTCTATTGGTAGTTCAGCAGAGAATATTGAAGCTATGATAGATTATATCAAAGAGACTCGCAATGAAAATGTAGGTGTGATTCATGTCAATGTGATTCGTCCATTTCCTGAAAATGCTATAATTAAAGCTCTTCAAGGGAAAAAACGAGTGATTATTTTAGAAAGAACTGAAGAATCTCTTTCTGGAGACAATCCTTTGACTAGAGATATAAAAGTCGCTTTATCGAAAGCAGAAGATAATTATTTTCATAATGCTCATGAAGGTATAGAAAAAATGAATCCCGCAGATAAACCCATGATTTTTAGTGGTGTTTATGGATTGGGATCTCGTGATTTCAGACCAGAAGGTATTATTGGTGCTTACGATTTTGCTATGGGAAGAATCCAACGTCAAGATGGAAAAGGTATTGATGATGGTGTAAGGTTTTTCTTTGTTGGCATTGATCATCCTTATGCAGTTGTATCTACAGAAACACCTTCTGGATTGCCAGAAAATGCCATAGCTATTCGTTTTCACTCCATTGGTGGATGGGGAATGATTACCACAGGAAAAAATATGGGTAGCATTCTTGGCGAATTGGCAGGATATGTTGCAAAACGTGATAATCGTTATGATGCAAATGGCGAATTAGAAGAAATTATCCATATTTCTGCCAATCCGAAATATGGATCAGAGAAAAAAGGTGCTCCTACCAATTATTTCTTGGTGGCTGCTCCTAAACGTGTAAAAGTCAATGCTGACTTACGTCATGTGGACGTGGTACTTTGTGCAGATCCAAAAGTATTTTTACACACAGATGCCTTAAAAGGCTTAAAAAATGGTGGTGCTTTTGTTTGGGAGTCCAATCAAACCGACCCTAAAAAAGCCTGGAATTATATTCCTATCAAATATCGTCATGAAATTATTGATAAAAATATTCGGGTTTATATTTTGAATGGTTTTAAAATAGCAAAAGCCAATACGGATAGGGAAGAATTGCAAACAAGAATGCAAGGTAATGCCTTTCTTGGAGCATTTTTTCGGGTTTCTCCATTTTTGAAAAATTATAATATTCCTAAAGAAGAATTTGAAGAAACCATTCATGCTCAATATGTTAAGAAGTTTGGTCGATTTGGAGATGACGTAGTCAATTCCAATATGGAAGTGATGAAGGCAGGTTTTGAACAAGTAATGCAAGTGCCTGTTGGAAAAATAGAAGATGTAGATGCTTCTGATTTCGTAGGAGATGTAGTCAATCCTTGTGGCATTTCATTACCAAAAATTCCAAAAAATAAAGAAGACAAAGCTCCTATGTTCACCATTTCTACTTTCGATTCTGAATTTAGAGCTGGTTATGGGTATGACCAACCTGCTTCTGCTCTAGCATCCGTCGGGTTTATGGCTACCGCTACGGGAGAAACGAGTAGTAAATATGTTGCCAGACGAGCTATTCCAAAATTTTTAGCAGAAAAATGTACGCAATGTATGGAATGTATCGAAGCATGTCCTGATACGGCAATGCCCAATACTTCACAAGATATTACACAAATTTTAAAAACATCTTTCAATTATTATGTCTCCGACCCCTTCGCCAGAGAAGCCTTTTTATCCAATTTAGATAGTCTTGATGCTTCTGTAAGGAAAGAAATGTTGGAAAACACTGGCGACAAGGAAATTCGTAACAACCCAGACGAAAAAGTAAGATTTGCTTCTATCTTAAAAAAGCATATCATAGCTTTAAATCATGATGCTATAGACCAAAAAGCCATTGATCAAGTCATGAATATTGTCGATAAATTACCTATGGCTTATTTGAATGTTCGTGCAATTTTTCAAGGAAAAGAAAAGAAATCTCCTGGAGAAGGCGGTATTTTCTCTATTTTCATCAATGATAAATGCAAAGGTTGTGGTGAGTGTGTAGAAGTATGCGGTAGCCATGAAGCTTTGGTTATGATTGATGAGTCTGAAGATTGGCATGCACAAGTCAAAACGCAAGAACAATTTTTGAAATTACTACCTAATACATCTAGTAAATATCTCGGTATTTACAATCCAGAAAACCCATATGAAGCAAAGGCGGCAGCTTTAAAAAATCACTTGATGCAGCAAGATATGTACAATGCTTTGGTTTCAGGTGATGGAGCGTGTGCAGGATGTGGTGAAAAAACAATTTTAAGAGCCTTGGCTACCGTTACTGAAGCGGTGATGCGTCCTGTATTTCATAGAAAAGCAGAACGATTGTACGAAAAAGCTGAAAAACTAAAACGTATTGGCTTGATGATATTGGAAAGTCTTAAAAGTAAAGACGAAGCAAGTTATACGGCATTTAGACGTTCGATTCTACATATTATTATGGGTATGGGTGCTGAAAATATAACAGCAACCGACCAAAGAATTACAGATGAATTTAATGGTTCTGATGCAGAAATTATTGATGCTTTAGCAACTGTTTTAGAACAAGATGCTTATAACCACTCAGAATTACAAGCGATTGAAGGGCACTTACCAAACGGAATGGCAGCTATGGCTATGACCGCCAATACAGGTTGTAATACGGTATATGGTTCTACCCCTCCTAGCAACCCACATAAATACCCTTGGATGAATTCTTTGTTCCAAGATGGGACTACTATTGGTTGGATTATCGGAGAAAGCTTTATGAAAGATCATGCTTTTCGGTCTGTAATTCCAGAGCGTTTTGCAGATATGATTATAAATCATTTTGAAAACGGTTTTGATGAAGATGATTATTTCAATTACACCCATTTCTCAGATAAATATATGACTGATCAAGAAGTACTTGAACTGCCTAAAGTGTGGGCTATTGGTGGGGATGGCGGTATTGGAGATATTGGTTTTCAAAATTTATCAAAAGTTATTCTCCAAAATAGACCCAATATCAAAGTACTAATGTTGGACACACAAGTGTATTCAAATACTGGTGGACAAAATTCAGATTCATCTGTAATGACGGGTGGTTTTGATATGAATCAAATCGGGGCGGCTACAGAAGGAAAAACTACAGAGAAAAAATCAGTGGCAGAAATATTGATTGCAGGGCATGGTTCTCCATATGTAGCTCAGGTATCCGCCGCAAATATGGCAACGCTTTATCGTGCTTTAATCGACGGATTGCACTATCGAGGAACAGCTTATTATCAAGTATTTACGACTTGCCAACCAGAGCATGGAGTACCCGACTATGCTTCTGAATTACAAGCACAACGCATCAAAGATAGCCGTGGTATGCCAGAATTTGTTTTTGACCCAGAAAAAGGAGAAACTTATCCCGAAGCACTATATGTGAAAGGAAACTCCAATTACCAAAATGACTGGTATATGAAACGATCTAAAGGTACAAAACAGCGTTTTGAATATACTGTAGCTCATTGGGCATTAACTGAAGCTCGATTTAGAAGACATCACAAAAAGTTGAAGGCAAACAAAAAGATCAACATATTAAATTAATGGACATCCTTCAAAATATCACGATGAACGATGTAGTGCATCATCGATATTTAGATAAAAGTCATCGCTCTTATATTCCTAAATGGGGTGTCTATTTAGAAGATCATTCTGACAAAGAGGATAAGATTACTTATCATTTATTGTCTAGGCAAATGGTGATTTTTTGTGTAGAAAGACGGAAGGCATGGAGATTACTGCAAAGTAGAGCGGGAATTGTAAACAAGGATTATATCGCTCAAAAAGAGTATTTAAAAGGGTTGGATACTCCAGATGCTTAAGTAAGTACTGTCTAGGTGGAGACTCATCAAAATTAGCCCCCAATTTATTGATGACTTAATATTTTGTCCACCTACTAGAAAATTATTGAAATTTGGCTTATATGAAGGTATTCTCTTTTGGAGAATACCTTTTTTTTTATATTATAAGTAGCTGGATTCTCCATATTACCATAATATCGCATCTCTCTGATGCTTCTACTAGATGTTTTTCTTTAAAGTCATAAAGTCGTATTAAGTATATAAGATACTATATCCAAATCAAAAAACAAATTTTTGTTTTTCCCAAAGCAACCCTTTTCAAATCACCTCCGTATTGGCGGGAAATTGATTAAAACGAAATCAAAAAATGAAATTGAAAAACTTATATATCATATTTATTTTTTCAGTATTGGGGTCAGTCCAAGCACAAGATGTCTCATCTAGCTTTAATTTATACAGTGGATATAACCTAAATTACAGGATTGACAAAAAAATGAAACTACAATTTGGAAGTTTGTTATGCTTTAATACAAGTCCAACAAAATTACAATACGTACAGTCAAAGATTGGATTTTCATATCGAAATACAAAAAAAGTAACCACGAGTTTTGCCTTTAGTCCGATGTTTTTCAAAGGCAAGACAAAAGATATTTGGTATCAAAAATTAAGTGGGCAGATCAGCCATTCTAGTAAATTATTTGGATTCGGATTAAAAAATGCTATCAAAGCAGAATGGCATTTCCCAAAATTAAATAAATATCAATTTCGAGTGATTTATAGTATGAAATATGCATTCAAAAATAAGGTTTTGCCATTGCGTATGACACCTTATATTACCTACAAACTATATTATTACGCAGGTGGAAATCCATTGAATTATTATGATGATGCTCATGAAAATATTGTCACATCCAATGCCCCCAATGATTTTCATAGATATCGAATTGGTGGCGGAATACGGTTTAGACCCATAAAACATTTTTATATTTCGATATACTATCTATTTCAGCAAGAATTTAATACCACTTTTACAAAGAACAAACAAATTAATATTTTAAACGATAAACAAACTGCCATCAAATATCCATTCAACGATTATCAAGGGGTGGGAATTAGTTTCAGTTATTCTATAACCAATAAAAATTATAAATGATGAATGTTAAAAAAACAATTGCATGCAAAGGCGTTGAAGATTATAAAATCAACCGAAAGATAAAGAAAGTTTATCTACCCAAACCAGGAGATTTAGCTGTTTTTAAAGTACTAGAATTAGGAAAGCATACTTCCGTTCAAGGCGTAAATGGTAATAATACCTACATTTTTCCAGGAGATTACATTATGGCTTCTTTTGGAAATCGCTATGCAAGTGATCAATTTGAAGGCTATGTACCAACTAAATATCATAGGGAATATCAAATTCTTGGGAAAGGTGGTGCTATCGGAATTTTGGAGTCAATGCATGCCAAATTAGAAGATAAAGGCACAACCAATCTCCAGTTGGTAGGATATGTAGTCGATAAGGAAAATGAAGTGATTAATGCGAAATATATGCATTCTGATCCTATTAAGTTTCAACCCAACGCAGAAAGATCTTATAAAATGATTCTTTCTTTAGGTTCGTCTATGGACAGTGGAAAAACAACTACGGCAGGATTTTTATGCCGTGGACTAAGAGCAGCTAAAAAGAAGGTGGTTTATATCAAATTGACGGGAACAATCTATACAAAAGACAGACATTTTGCTAGAGATTGTGGAGCACATGGCGCTTATGATTTTTCAAATTTCGGTTTTCCGTCAACCTATTTATGTGATAAGGCTGAATTGTTAAATCTTCATGAAACTTTATTGGCTGAGGCTGAAAAACATAACCCAGATTATGTTATTATAGAAATTGCTGATGGATTATTGCAGAAAGAAACAGCTATGTTGTTAGGTTGTGAAGAGTTTATGAATCAAATTTCAGACGTAATATTCTCTGCGGCAGATAGTTTAGGAATTTTAGCAGGTATTAATATTTTGGGTACTTATGGAATTACACCTTTTGCAGTAAGTGGTTTATTTACGACAAGTCCATTATTGATTAAAGAAGTTGTGCCAAATATTTCTCAACCCGTATTGATGTTAGAAGACCTAGGAAGTGCGGACATATTTCAATTACTTCAAAAACTCAAAATTGCTGCATGAAGAGCACACCAACCAGCAAATGGCAAATCATAAGGAGCTTTTTTAAGCAACACAAACTCACTTTTATATTCACTTTGATTAGTGGATTGTTAGCGAATGTTTTTACAATTCTAATTCCTGTTAGTCTTGGGAAATATTTTGACCTACTGTTTGGGTTTCATTCGCATAGAGCTGCTTTTTTGGACCGTTTGCCATTTACTTTTTGGGATACAGTACCCCATTATTTAATATTTTTAACAGGATTGATTTTTTTAAAAATGATTTTTCAATACTTACAAAGATTTAATACTTCATACTTGGGAGAATTATTTACCAAGGGGCTTAGAGAAGATTTATTTTCTCAGCAACTGATGATACAAACCTCTGTTTACGATGAAAAAGGAACGGGAAAATATCTGTTAAGACATAGTGGTGATTTGAAGAGTATCCAAAATTATTTAACCAATGGATTGATACGGTTTTTAATTGATGCTGCATTGTTAATTGTTTCGATGATATTCTTATTGTATTTAAATTCTATAATCTTTTTCGTAGTCATTAGCTGTTTGGCGATAACGTTTACTGTGATTTATTTGTTGAATAAAATTCTATTCAATGTATCCGTAAAAAGAAGGAATACACGATCAGGGATGCTTTCTTTTGTAAGCAGACAATTGAGAGGCGCTAAAACTATAAAAGCATTTAATAAAAAATCTACAGAAGTTAGAAAATACAATAAAAGATCTAAGAAATTATTGCTACATGGAATTGAATTTCAAAAAATTTACCATTTGATTTTTGTCTTGAATTCTACGCTACTTTATTTGACATTATTAGCGGTTTTGACAACTATCTATTTATTGAAAGAACAGGGCAACAGTTTTCATGCCGCTGAAATTTTAGGATTTGTTCTTTTGTTTATCACCATTCTACCTATTTTTAGAAGAGTGATTAGGGTTAGAACAATTTGGGAATTGGGTAATATTTCTTTTGATAAATTATTGAAAGTTTTCCATTTACCCATTGAAAAAAATGAAAAATTACTTGGTGATTATAAATTTAAAAATGGAGATATTGAAGTGAAAAATTTATCTTTCGATTATGAAAATAGTATTGTCTTTGATGATATTAGTTTCAAAATAGAAGGGGCAAAAGTCAATCAAATAAAAATTGGAAATGGACAGGGGAAGTCCACATTGACAAAATTGTTTGCAGGTCTTTACCGTCCTAAAAAAGGGAAAATTTTATTCGATGGGCAAGATGCTAATAAGTTGACTTTAAAATCCATTCGCAAGAAAATTACATTTGTATCTGAAGAGTTTTCATTTCTTGGGCGTACTGTGTTTGAAGTCATTGCTTATGCTCGAAATGATGAACGTAGAGCAAGAGCACAAATTATTTTGGATGAATTTCAAAAAAACTGTCCTGATAAAAGTAAACTTCAACTCTCAGATAAAATAATTGAGGGAGGCATCAATCTCTCCAAATCTCAAAGGAAAATGCTGCAATATGCACGAGTAGCACTTTCCAACAAACCCATCATCATTATTGATGAACCTTTGAGAAATTTAGAAAGTCACACAAAACGAAACATACTTACTTGGCTCTACCAAAACAAAAACAAAAAAACGATTATTTTTCTATGTAAATCATGGAATGACAGAACGATTAATATACAAAACACGATAAATTTAAAATAATGAAACCAATAATGAATTCTTACATATTTTCAATACTATTTTCTATACTATCAATGGGAAGTATATTTGCTGCCAATGATTCAAGCCTTTTGGAGGATGAATACTACATGGACAATGAAGATAAGGAATATCAACAACGAAAATTAAATTCAGGTCCATCTGGTCCTTGCGATGATGTGTATCTATTGACACAAACCATTTCTCAAACCATTGATATAAATGGCGTTCATGCAAATAGAACAAAAGATGATTATTCATACAATGGCGACCAATTGGTCCAACGATTGAATTACAGATGGAAAGCATCTATCAATGATTGGGTCAATAAACAAAAATATACCTACTCCTACGATGCTAATGATGATATGACTTTGAGAATTCGACAAGATTGGAAGAACAATCAATGGGTAAATCGCTTTAGATATGAAAATACTTATGACAACAATCATTTAAGAATGATTGGGTTAAGATCGGATTGGAATACAACCACCAATCAATGGACTCAGTCAAGAAAATATATTTATACTTATAATAACAATGGAGAATTAATAGAGCGAATTTTACAAAAAAAAGTAGGCTTAAACTGGGTTAATGACCTAAAATATGATTACACTATTGCTTCAAATGGACTTAGATCTTCAAATGTGATTTCAAAGTGGAATGGCACATCTTGGGATACTACTACAAAATATGATTATTCTTATAATTCCATGGCATGTTTGATCCTTCGTGAAAGAAGCACAAAAGTCGGGATAAGTTGGGAATTTGATGCTAAATGGGATTACACCTACGATAGCAACAACAACGAAAAACTATGGGTAAAATCTAATTTTTTGTTTGGTTTTGCTGTGCCTGATTCACAAGAATCTACATCTTGGACACTTTATTATCAAAACCCAAATGTAAGTATAACTCCAATAAATGGATTATGTGAAAGCGTGACCACATATTCATTGACTGCTTCTCCCCCTGGTGGAATCTGGGGTGGAGTTGCCAGTTCAAATGGGCAAATAAACCCAAGTTCATTGGGAGTAGGAACACATAATGTGACCTATGAATATACTACCCCGTATGGCTGTATGCTGTCTGCAAGTCTAAATTTTAATATTGGAAGTTCTACTCAATCTAATCATACCGAAATGACTTGTTTTCAAATTAACGTCGGAATTGATACAATGATTATCCAAAATCAAGCAGGTTGTGATAGTTTAATTATTACAGAAACAGTCTATGATCCCAATTTAGTTGATAATACTTTTCTCAACGCAACTACATGTGATGCTATGAATGTGGGTGTGGATACGGTTGTCATGACCAATCAAGCAGGTTGTGATTCTTTGGTAATTACGACAACGACATTGACAGCACCCGTGATTACACAATTGGGAGCAACGACATGTTTTCAAAATCAAGTAGGCGTTGATACCCTTACTTTACAAGCTGCATCGGGTTGTGATAGTTTGGTGATTACGACTACGACATTGGATATAAATCTTGGAGATCAAACTTTTCTCAACGCAACTACATGTGATGCTATGAATGTGGGTGTGGATACGGTTATCATGACCAATCAATCAGGTTGTGATTCTTTAGTGGTTACGATAACGGCATTGACAGCACCTGTGATTACAGAATTGGGAGCGACAACATGTTTTCAAAATCAAGTAGGCGTTGATACACTTACTTTACAAGCTGCATCGGGTTGTGATAGTTTGGTGATTACGACAACGACATTGGATATGGATTTAATTAATGAAACTCATATTGAAATAAATGTTTGTGAAAATATTGAAGCAGGAATTGATACATTAACCTTGACCAATCTGGAAGGTTGCGATAGCTTGGTGATAACGACAAAGATATATGTCGCTCCAATGATTTCAAATCATACTGAATCCACTTGTGATAAAGATAAAGTAGGCATTGATACTATGATTGTTCAGAATTTAGCAGGATGTGATAGCTTATGGATCATTACTGAAACCACTCTATTAGAAGCAGACACGACCATAATCACGGAATATACATGTGATCCAGAAAATAGTGGAAGTGATACTTTATTTTTACAAAACCAGGCAGGATGTGATAGTCTAGTCATTACCAATACACTCTTGACAGACCCGCCAAAAGATACTATTGTGTATGCAACGACATGTGATCCTACTGAAGCAGGTGTGGATACGACACATTATGTAAGTGCGATGGGTTGTGATAGCGTTGTCATGACTGAAATCACTTATGTTCCGATTCAAATAACTGCATTTTCTGAATACACTTGTGATATGAATGAAGCGGGAAAGGATACCATGATTTTACAAACACAACAGGGCTGCGATAGTCTAATCGTTACCACCTATGAGTTGATAAGTCATGTAATTGCTCAAGATGATACTTATTCTATAGATGATAATAAACTCTTAGTTGAGAATGTTTTGGAAAATGATGATTTTGACAAAGACAATATAATGGTCAATTTCAGTACATCTATAAATGATTTTGAAATAGATCAAAATGGAGAATTACAGTTTCAACCTAATAAAAATAGTAAAAATTTAATCGAAGTTGAATATGAAATTTGTGATACTCGTTGTGAAGACAACTGTGATATGGCAAAAATCATGATTGAAGTTATTCATAATACAGTTTATGTTCCTTCTGGGATAAGTCCAAATGGAGATGGAAAAAATGACGTATGGATAATCCCTGAATTGGAAAACAATGACGACAATAGATTAATAATTATCAATCGTTGGGGACAAACCATTTTGGATGCATCTCCTTATAAAAATGATTGGGATGGAAAATCCTTGTCAGGAAAACCATTGCCTGAAGGAACGTATTATTACAATTTGAAACTTGGAAAAGATCTAAGTAAATCAACATCTGGAACAATCACTATTTTAAGATAAAACCAAATTATCAAATTAAAAAATAAAAATAATGAAAAATTTAACGATATATATCCTATTACTTACAGGCTTTGCAAGTAACTTAGGAGCTCAACAATTACCGATTTCCAATTTTTATTTGGCATCTACTAATATTGAAAACCCAGCCAATATTGAGAATAATTATTTAAAATATGATATGCCACTTACCGTAAATGTGGGCTATCATTATCAATGGGCAGGATTGGATGATTCTCCGAGAACTGTAGTTGGAAATTTTCAATACTTCAATGATGAAAATAATATTCTTTTTGGTGGCACATTTATTCATGATGCAACCAATCCATTGAGCTTTTCAGGGTTGATGGCACAAGGGGCATATCGAATCAAAATGAGCAATGACCTCTTTGCAACCGTAGGATTGAGTGGTGGGCTTTTTCAATATGCAGTCAAAGCTTCGGATATTGATTTTTTGGAAAGGGAGGATGTTACGGCTCAAAATATCAAGAAAATTTATCCAGATTTCACTTTAGGAGCAACGATGGTATGGAAAAACAAGTACAAATTTGCCATTAGTATTCCACAAACTTTTGGATTGAATCTCAATTTCAGAAAAAATGAAAGCGATTTTCATATTCAAAAAACACAGCATTTTTATTCAAATATAAGTGGTACCTATAAGTTAGCAAACAATAGTTGGTTTGAACCCTCTCTTGGAATACGCTATATTAATGGATTACCTCTTTTGGTTGAAGGGCTTATCAATTATGAAGTTCAAGAGATTTTTTGGTTCGGAATTGGTGGTTCTAATGCTAAAAATATCCATATTGAAGCAGGTTTCATTATCAATACAGGAAATTATTCAGATAATATGATTAAAATTGGCTACGGATACAACAATCATTTGAATGATGTAAACGCTTATTTTGGATCAACACATGAGATTAAATTTACATACTCGAAATAATTAAATTATGAAAAACAAACCTTATTATTTTATTCCTATCACATTACTTTTTATACTAATATTAAGTTCTTGTGAAAAAAAAGAAGTTATAATTCCAGAGCCAGAATTAACTTTTTCAATTGTAGATACCACTATTAATGATGTACAATTGAAAAAGATTTCTGGTATTATTAATCAATCATTTGACTTGAAAAGTTCATATCAATATTTGCTATCAGGTCATGTATTTGTAGATGCGGATCTGACTATTGAAGCGGGAAGTATTTTTTATGGAGACACAGATTTGCCGAGTTCTTTTATTATTAATCGAGGGAAAACATTATCAGCACACGGTACAGTAGATGCACCTATTATTTTTACAAGTATTAGGAAAATTAGTGGAACTCCAAGTGCAGGTGATTGGGTAGGTATCCACATCAATGGTCAAGCTTCGATTAACCAAAGAGAATCCAGATTAACGGATATTATTGGTAAATATGGTCGAACAGATGAAAAAGCTTCTGATTTTGATAATTCTGGAATTTATAATTACATTAGAGTGGAATACGCTGGAAAACCCATCAATGGTGCTAGTGGTGCTTTTAATTTGAATGGAGTGGGTAGAGAAACCATAGTGGAAAATGTTCAAATATATGAATCACAATCTACGGGGTTTTATATGAGAGGGGGTAGTGTCGGTGTGAGAAAATCTATCGCTACTCAACCACATGGCAATGGATTTAAATGGAATCATGGATGGCGGGGTTTTGGACAAAACTGGGTGGTTTATTTTCCCAAAACAACATTAGATACAATATCTGCGATAGAAGGTCGAAGTGGCTCTATCTCGGATATTCCTATTTCTGATCCTATACTTTCAAACATAACGATTGTAGGGTTAGGGATAAGTGAAAATAGTCCACCAATTCGTGGGATTCGATTGAGAAATTCTACGCATGCAAGGATTTACAACACTTGTATCACTCAATGTCATCGTGCACTTAGAATTGATTATGGACAAGAAGCCGTTGATGCAGGAAAAATCATTTTTGCTAATAATAATTTATATGAGAATGATGTCAATTATTTTGTAAATTCATCTAGTATTGCAGATGTTTTCGATGATTTAAAGTACAATAATGTCTCTATTGCTGTGCCTATGAATAGATATATTGGTGCTTTAACAACAGGGTATTATCCTGCCGTAAATTTACATGAATGGTTTGATAATGGAAGTTATATCGGAGCAATTGAACCCAATAATGATTGGAGTGAAGGTTGGACAATTCAATAATTTTTAAAATTTAATAATGAAAAAGACAAATTTAATTTTTATCAGTTTTATCCTTGCTTTAGGAATTATAATTCCTTCTTGTGAGATTGAAAACGAAGATGAAGAGAACGAAACCAAAATTAGCAGAAATTTTGACGATGAAAGCCATAATTTTGGTAAAAATTGCATGAATTGCCATGTTTCTGGTGGAGAAGGAGAAGGTAGATTTTCGTTGGCAGGAAGTATTTATCAAGCAGATTTATCCAGTAAAGCCCCCAATGGAGTGATGAAATTCTATTCAAAACCCAATGGTGAAGGCAAATTGCTAAAAACAGTTGAAGTGGATGCTAAAGCGAATTTCTATACTACAAGTAATATGGATTTTAGTCAGGATGTATATCCTGTTGCGGTTGGAAAATCTGGGAAAATGAAATTTATGTCCACTCCAATTACCAATGGAAGTTGTACGAGTTGTCATGGCAACACTACTGAAAAATTGTGGATAGATTAAGGTGGGGTTATGAATAGGTTTACTAAACTTTAAAAGTTTAGTAAACCTTTCCAGCTCTTTCTTTCAACTCAAAAAAAAAATTATGAAATACCTAAGTTTTATATTACTACTCATCTTTATCTCTTGCAAAACAGAAAATAAATCTACAAAGCCTGTATGCAACAAGCCACCCTATGCCATAGTAATCCATGGTGGAGCAGGTGCCATCAGTAAAAAAAGAATTACACCTAAAAAGTCAAAGCAGTACAAGGCGGTGCTCAACGCAGCATTGGACAAGGGCGAAAGTATTTTAAAAAGTGGAGGTAGTAGCATGGATGCGGTATGTGCAACCATAGAAATATTAGAAAATTCACATCTTTTTAATGCAGGGAAAGGGGCTGTTTTTACACATGATGGCACGCATGAATTAGATGCTTCAATCATGGATGGATCCAATATGCAAGCCGGAGCAGTTGGTGGTGTTTCTGTTGTGAAAAATCCAATTTATGCCGCAAGAAAAGTAATGACAAATTCTGCTCATGTCTTACTAACGGGTAATGGGGCAGATGAATTTGCAATAAAAGAAGGACTAGGTACGGTTCCTAATGACTATTTTGATACAAAAAGACGGAAAAAAAGCTTAAAAAAAGCAATTCGCAAAGAATTGGAAGCACATCAAGAAACGGGGTATGTTTATCCATGGCCAGAATTCAAATACGGTACAGTCGGTTGTGTCGCATTGGATAATCAAGGCAATATCGCAGCGGGAACATCTACGGGCGGAATGACCAATAAACGGTACAATCGTCTAGGAGATTCTCCGATTATAGGAGCGGGTACTTACGCCAACAATAATACATGCGGTGTCTCATGCACAGGTCATGGAGAGTATTTTATTAGATATGCAGTGGCGCATGATATGTCCGCTCAGTTGGAATATACCGATAAATCTTTGGCAGAGGCTGCTCAAAATATCATTCATACGAAATTGGAAAATGCAGGTGGAAAAGGGGGGATAATTTCTATTGACAAATGTGGAAATGTTGTAATGGATTATAATACGAAAGGAATGTTTCGTGGATATCGAAAACCAAATGAAAGTGATGTTAAAATATTTGAGAATGAATAGTTGAGTTGAGCAGATGAGCCATCGACAACGGCATTTTATTGGGCAACTGGACTTGAATAGGCATGACCAATTGTTTACCTTTAAATAAATAAATCCAGAAGCAACCCTTTTTTAAATCGTTGCGTACTGGCGGATGATAAAATTAGTGTTTTATGTTTGAGAGATCAAACGATGGGTGAAAGATAGAGTTAAGGGTCTATTGAGTAGCCCATTTTTATTATAAATCTATAAATAAATAGTAATAATGCCTTCTTTTTACGACAAAAAATATAGATTTGTAGTATTCTAATAAAAAAGGTTGTTTAGAATTTTTGGTTTTCCTAAGGAAAATAATCTACCGAAGAAACCACATTTATTTACTCATCGATCCTAATGAAGAAATTTTCAATAATCATCCCAATTTATAATCGTCCACAGGAAATGGAAGAGTTGATGGAAAGTCTGTCCAAACAGACCAACATGAATTTTGACTTGATTGTAGTAGAAGACGGATCATCTGAAACTTGCGAATTGGTTTTAAAAAAATATCAAGATCAAATTGATATTGAATATTTTTATAAGAAAAATTCAGGTCCTGGTGATAGCCGAAATTATGGAATGGCCAAGGCGAAGGGAGAATATCTCATATTTTTTGATTCGGATTGTATTATACCACCAAATTATTTTGAGAAAGTAGAATTGTTTTTGAAAACCAAACCTTTAGATGCTTTCGGTGGTCCAGATGCTGCGGATGTATCTTTTTCTAATGTTCAAAAGGCGATTAATTATGCCATGACATCTATCATAACAACAGGTGGAGTACGTGGGAAAGAAAATAATTTGGACAAATTTCAACCCCGTAGTTTCAATATGGGAATTACAAAAAAGACCTTTGAACAGATTGGTGGATTTAGTGATATTCATCCTGGTGAAGACCCTGATTTGAGTTATCGAATTATGAAAGCAGGATTATCAACAGGATTGATACCCAATGCTTTTGTTTATCACAAAAGGCGTGTTGATTTCTCCAAATTCGCAAAGCAAGTCTATAAATTTGGTATCGTTCGTCCAATCTTAATAAAATGGTATCCAGATAAATTTAAGCTAACTTATACCTTTCCAACTATATTTTTATTGGGGAGTTTGTTTTTAATTTTGTTGTCAATATTTTTTAGTTGGGTATTTCTTATTCCTATTTTGGCTGTGGCTGGAATAGTTTTTCTAGAATCGTTATTCAGAACGAAAAGTTTAATTATTGCGATGCTTTCTATTTTGGCTAGTTTCATTCAGTTATATAGTTATGGATTTGGATTTTTGAAAAGTTTTATTAAAATATTAATTTTCAAGGGAGATGAACGGGAGGTATTTAAGGATTTCTTTTTTAAAAGTTGAGAAGTTGAGTCGCTTGTCTTAACGACAATCTAGGTTTGTAGTTGAGTGCTATTCTGACTTGTAGGTCTGATGAAATCTATCTCGTTAATAGTGGTTAAGTGAATAATACAACGGACTGAAGTCTGTCCTCCATTAATAATAGTTGAGTCGCTTGTCTTAACGACAATCTAGGTTTGTAGTTGAGTGCTATTCTGACTTGTAG
>CAMZLN010000002.1 GCA_947311465.1 uncultured Saprospiraceae bacterium | reverse complement strand
GGTAGGGCAATGACAAAAAGAAAGCCGCCGGCAGGCATATCAGAATAGTTTTTATATCAAATTTTTCTAACGGACTATTGTATTGTAAAGCAAAAAGCGCAGTAGTTGTACGATCCAACTTTTCTATGTCACGTACATTATTTCTAGGTAGAAAAAATCAATGACTTTTAGTGCTGTTGAAATTAAATAATTATCTTTGGCGGAGAATAATTAAGAAATTACGTCAAACCTACACACATGCATTATCTACGTCCAGTAATATTGTTTTTTACTTTAGTTTCTATTTGGGGATCTAGTTGTATTCCTCCTGATCATAATCAAAAGGTTGATATCAAAATTGATTTAAAAGATGAAACAGTACAAAAAATATACAACTTTCAAAATCTAAGACAAACTGATAGTTTAATATCATATTTTGATAATCCAAATGCTTCTTATCGTTATATTTCTGCAATGGCTTTTGCTTCCAATCAAGATGAAAAGTCAATTGCTAAGCTTGCAAGTCTATTGGAGGATCCAATTCAACAAGTAAGGGAGGCTGCCGCTTATTCAATTGGTCAAATTGGGGGTGAAAATGCAGAGAGTATTCTCTTAAAAGGTTTTGATAAAAATGATACTCTTTTTGTAAATCAAAATTTTAACAAAGCAGTTTTAGAAGCTATTGGGAAATGTGGATCTATTAATACCTTAAAATATATTGGAATTGCAGATTATGAAGGTAGAGATACTTTGGAAGAAGGGCAAGCTTTAGCACTTTATAGGTTCGCTTTAAAAAAGAAAACTACAAAAGACGGTACTAGTAAAATGCTTAAAATTGTTAAAGATAAGAGCAAACCAGTTTTTACACGTGTTGTTGCAGCCAATTACCTAGGGCGATCCCAAGATACTATTGGAATTACTGAAGCTTTGGATCTGATGCGAATAATAAGTGATGCTGAAGATGATTTAAATGTTAGAATGCAATTGGTGATTGCTGTTTCTAAAACGAAATTTGACCTTATTGAACAACAATTAATCGCAAATTATAAGAAAGAAAGAGATTATAGGGTCAAATGCAATATCATTAGAAGTTTAAAGAATTTCCCTTATGTTGAAGTTCAATCTATCGTGTTTACAGCTTTAAAAGAAAATAATACCCATGTAAACCATACTGCTTCACAGTTTTTTATTGATAATGGTAATCAAAAAGATGCCGCAGTTTACTGGAGATTAGGAAGAGATACTTTATTGGATTGGGAAACAAAAATTAATTTGTTTACGGCTGCAAATAAGCATGCTGGGCCTTGGAATGAAAGTTTGGTTTGGAGTGTTAATAAGGATTTGAAAAAGATTTGGAGAGATACTACTTTGGGTGATTATCAACGAGCGGAAGCCATTAAGGGATTGGCGCAATTTGGATGGAATTATAAATATATTATTAAGGAATCTTTTGCTCAAACCAGTGCAGTTCTAAAAACTGCTTGCATGGAAGGATTGTCTATTATTGCAAATAAAAAGGATTTTAATAGATTTTATGGAGCAGGAAGAAATCTAGTTCGTAAAAATTTGAGCTCAGCTTTTTCAGAAGCGATGAATAATGGCGATGCTGCTATGAAAGCTATTGCGGCAGAAGTGTTGGCAAATAAAAAATTAAATTATAAATCTCTTTTTGACAATAGTAGCTTTTTGTATGTAGCTTTGCGTAGCCTAAAATTGCCACAAGAAACAGAAACGGCTTATTCTATTCAAAAAGCAATAGATTATTTTGAAGGAAATGAAACTGAAAAGATTAAAGCCCCTGCTCCTAATCATCCAATTGATTGGAATATAATTAATGATTTAGATTCTATTCCAATAGCTACTTTTTTTACAAATAAAGGAAGTTTTCAAGTTGAATTGTTCCCTTCGTTGGCGCCAAGCGCAGTTTCTAATTTTGTGAATTTGACAATGAGAAATTTTTATAATAAAAAACCTATTCATCGTGTTGTCGCCAATTTTGTCATACAAGGAGGTTGTCCTCGTGGAGATGGATATGGTGGTTTGGATTATACTATTGAGTCTGAATTGCCAATGGCCTATTATAATGATGAAGGTTATTTAGGGATGGCAGATGCAGGTATTCATACAGCAGGTACTCAATGGTTTATTACGCATTCCCCTACACCCCATTTGGATGGACGATATACGATTTTTGGAAAAGTGAAATCGGGTATGGATGTTGTCCATAAAATTACAAAAGGAGATTTAGTTAACGAAATAAAAATGAATTAGTGAAAACAACATTATTGACAGATGTACATATTGCTCTAGGAGCAAAAATGGCAGAATTCGCAGGATACAATATGCCTATTTCTTATGAAGGTATCAATGACGAACATACCACTGTTCGTGAAAATGTAGGCGTTTTTGATGTTTCTCACATGGGTGAATTTATGGTGAAAGGAAAGGAAGCCTTGAATTTGGTTCAGTTGGTAACTTCTAATAATGCATCTAAATTGACAATTGGAGATGCTCAGTATTCTTGTCTACCCAATGGGAAAGGGGGAATTGTGGATGATCTCTTGGTTTATAAAATGCCTTGCCAAGATTGTAACGAAGGAGAAGATGCTTTCCTATTGGTGGTAAATGCTGGGAATATTCAAAAAGATTGGGATTGGATAAATGCTCATAATACATTTGATTGTAAGCTTACGAATATATCTGACAAAACTGGATTACTAGCTATTCAAGGACCCAATGCTTCTAAAGTTCTACAAAAATTGACTGATATTGATTTGGATAGTATCAAATATTATACTTCTAAAAAAGG
>CAMZLN010000001.1 GCA_947311465.1 uncultured Saprospiraceae bacterium | reverse complement strand
ATGTGTTTATAGGGTATGCCAAAAAAAGTGGGATTACTCCAAAAGACCTAGAAGATGCATTAATGGATAAATTTGTCAGGGATTTTAAGGATGCTGATGATTTATTTCGTACTTTTATGAAGAATACGGATAATTTGCCTGGGTCGGTTAAGGCGTGGGAGTTATTAGGGGATTTTCCTAATTTGAGAGTTAAAACTCTTAATTTAGAAGCAACACAAAAGCTTACTGAAATTAGATTGTGGCCTAATCCAAGTGTATTAAAAAATAAATTACCAAAAATAATTAAATCTCTTGATGAAGCTGGACCTCCATATTCTTTTGTTGAAGCGTTTCAATTCAAATTTGCAAGTACTCCAAATGCTGTAAAAAACCGAATTACTAATACATCATTGTCAAAAATTGATAATGCAAATTCAGTTTCAAAAATTTATCAGGTGGATATGGGAAGTGGTTTAATAGGAGATGTGTTGTCTTTGTCTAACTGGGCTCAATTTGTTGCAGGAAAAAAAGCAAAATTTCCTGATGTTGAAATACGGATTTATGATTCTTCAGGAGGTGAATTATTTTATTAATTATGACTATAACAAAAGATGAAATTGCAGTTTGGGTTTTTTCTTTGCCTGTGGAGGTAAATAAGATAAAGAATACGTTTAATTATCTTTTAAGCATAAATACTCTAATTAAGTGCTTAGTGTCAGAAGAGTTATTGATTCCTGAAAAAGTTATTTTCTTAGGAAATGAAGGGAGAAATAGAGAGATAGCCTTAGGTTTTAACTACAGTTCTGAATTAATTTCTTTTAAAATTGTAGAGTACCTTAAACAAGAAATAAATAGTGATATTTCTACACCAATGGTTATCAATGGGCGAACAAAATTATTTATTGATGGAGAGTATAAGTTAATGAATGATATTATGTCTGTTGAAATTGATTTTAACTCAGTAGAGCCACGGTTTGTTATTAGCACTTATTCGGACTGTTGGGTACCAATAGATAGAGAAGATGCTTTTCAAGTTGATTTATCTATTGATGCTTCAAAAAGATTAGAAAAATGCTTGGATAGAATTGATAATGAATTATTTGTTATTGATCGTTTCCCTAATATTGATGAAGAATGCGTAGGTATGTATATATTGCCACAGAAAGGGAATAGAGTTTATACGGAATCTCCTTTAAGTCGATTGATAATGAATGAAAATGTATTAAAATATATTTGGAAAAACAGAAATGATTATCGAGTATAACCTTGATAGATTAAGCATCTTACATAGAAAACCAAAAAAAAAGGCAGATGGACAATGCTTGCAGCATTGGCTTAATGTATGCTTATCTTTTTCAGTGTGCGTGTTTTGCATATATTTGAACTTATTAAAGTAAAAGTAAACAGAGTTCAAAATAAAGAAGAAAGGTAAGTTTTCCTTGATAAATAATCTCCCAAAACAACAATATATCTAAATTTATTAATAAATTGTTGATATTTTACATCTGAAGAATCAAAATTAGCCAATCATCCATTAAATATTGCCTTTTATATTTGGAATTAATAGTAAATTATCATATTTTGTACCATATTGGTACATTAAATATTTTTTATGTTAATAATAAGTAGTCGAGAATTCAGGCAAAATCAGCGTTTGTACTTTGATAAAGTAGATCAAGGAGAACAAATTATAGTACAAAGAGGAAGTAATAAATCTTATGTATTAGTTCCTGTAAGCGAGGATGATTTATATTTTAATGCTGCGATGGTTGCACGAATCAAAGCAAGTATTAAAGAGTCAAGCTCAGGAGAATTGAAAAAGATCTCAACATCAAAAGAACTTAATGAATTATTAGGTCTATGAGTTATATCTTGAAATTTACAAAGATAGCTTTAGCTGATATCGAAAAACATAAGAAAGCAGGAGATCAATCAACGCTAAAAAAACTACAGAAGTTGTTGAATGAACTTATGGAGCATCCAAGAACAGGAATTGGTAAACCAGAATTACTAAAAAACGATTTACAAGGATTATATTCAAGACGAATCAATAAAAAGCATCGCTTGGTTTATGGTATTAAAGATGAAATTGTTACAGTTTTAGTATTGAGTGCTTACTCGCATTATGGAGATAAATGATTTGAGTATTGATGTAAAATAGTATTCACCTCCAAAACATTTTTTTCCGTACCTTTACCAGAAATATTCACCAATGGATTTTTCAAAAATAAAACTGGATTTAAATTTACGTCCTTCTCAAAGGAAAAAAGAAAGCATCTTGGAAACTCAAGAGCAAATCCAAATAAAAAATATTTTTTCAAAAAAAGATATTACAGCAGCAGAACATTTAAGTTATACCGCAGGATTACCACCATTTTTAGGCGGGCCATATTCATCCATGTATGTAGTTCGTCCTTGGACCATTCGGCAATATGCAGGTTTTTCCACCGCAGAAAAGAGTAATGAATTTTATAGAAAAAATTTGGCGCAAGGGCAAAAAGGGCTTTCCGTAGCCTTTGACCTGCCCACGCATAGAGGATACGATTCGGACAATCCACGTGTAGTGGGTGATGTAGGAAAAGCGGGCGTGGCGATTGACAGCGTAGAAGATATGAAAATTCTATTCGATCAGATTCCTTTGGATAAAATGTCTGTTTCAATGACGATGAATGGTGCCGTGTTGCCAATTATGGCTTTTTATATTGTAGCTGCGGAAGAGCAAGGAGCAAAACAAGCAGCTTTGACAGGCACGATCCAAAATGATATTTTGAAAGAGTTTATGGTTAGGAACACATACATCTATCCACCTAAACATTCAATGAAAATCATCGCTGATATTTTTTCCTATACGGCAGAACACATGCCAAAATTTAATTCTATTTCAATCAGTGGATACCACATGCATGAAGCGGGAGCATCAGCGGATTTGGAATTGGCATATACCTTGGCAGACGGAATGGAGTACATCAGAGCAGGGCTTTCTGTAGGGTTGAAAATAGATCAATTTGCTCCACGATTATCTTTCTTTTGGGGAATTGGGATGAATCATTTTATGGAAATAGCAAAAATGAGAGCAGCTCGATTATTATGGTCTAAAATTGTGAAATCTTTTGATCCTAAATCTGAAAAATCAATGCGTTTGAGAACACACTCGCAGACATCAGGATATAGTTTGACAGAACAAGATCCATTTAATAATATAGCCAGAACTTGTATTGAAGCCATGTCTGCAACGCTTGGTGGTACGCAATCATTGCACACCAATTCATTGGATGAAGCCATCGCTTTACACACTGATTTTTCAGCAAAAATTGCTAGAGATACACAGAAATATTTGCAAAAAGAAACAGATATTACAAAGGTAGTTGATCCATGGGCAGGGTCTTATTATGTAGAATATCTTACGGCTCAGTTGGTGGAGAAAGCTTGGGCGAATATTGAAGAAATTGAATCATTAGGAGGAATGGCAAAGGCAATTGAAAATGGACTTCCAAAATTAAGAATTGAAGCATCTGCTGCAAGAAAACAAGCAAAAATAGATGGAGGACTTGAAAAAATTATCGGTGTAAATATTTTTAGACCTGATTCTGAAGCCGAGTTAGATATTCTTGAAGTTGATAATAATGCAGTTAGGATTTCTCAAGTGAATCGAATCAATGAAACTAGAAAGAATAGAAATTCAGAAAAAGTAAAAATAGCGCTAGATTCATTGAGTGAATGTGCAAAGACAGGAAAAGGAAATTTACTAGACTTGGCAGTTATCGCAGCAAGAGAAAGAGCGACCCTAGGAGAAATTTCTGATGCTATGGAATCTAGTTTTGGACGTTTTAAAGCGACAACCCAAACCATTTCGGGTGTATATTCTAAAGAAATATCTATGGATAAAACATATCAAGAAGCATTGGCACTTGCAGATGAATTTGCAGTGGAAGAAGGTCGCCGACCTAGAATTATGGTTGCCAAACTTGGACAAGATGGTCATGATCGTGGAGCGAAGGTGATTGCTACGAGTTTTGCTGATTTAGGATTTGATGTGGATATTGGTCCATTGTTTCAAACCCCAGAAGAAGCGGCAATGCAAGCAGCAGAAAATGATGTTCATATTTTAGGTATATCTTCTTTGGCAGCAGGTCATAAAACTTTAGTACCCCATACCATCGAAGCCTTGAAGAAATTAGGTAGAGAAGATATTTTTGTAGTTGTAGGTGGGGTGATTCCAAAACAAGATTATGATTTTTTGTATGAATCCGGTGTTGTAGGAATATTTGGTCCAGGCACAGTGATTGCAAAAGCAGCTATTGATATTTTGAAAAAACTGATGGAATCATAGTATGTTAAAAACCCAAGGAATCATACTTAGGACAGTTAAATATGGAGAATCAAGTTTGATTTTGGATATTTATACTCGAGATAAAGGGCTACAATCTTTTATCATTGGCGGAGTTCGGAGTAAAAAAGCAAAAACAAAAACGGGATTATTACAACTGATGTCTTTGGTAGATTTGGTGAGTTATTATAGAGACAATAAGGACATGCATCGCATCAAGGAAGTAAATCCGACACATATATATAGTGCGATTCCGTTTGAAATAGCTAAAAGTTCCGTTGGAGTATTTTTAATAGAATTTATTCAAAAAACCTTGAAAGAGCAAGAGTCGAATGTTCAATTATTTGATTTTATTTCGGAATGTTATCTTTTTTTAGATAAAACAGAACAATCCGTTCGAAATTTCCATTTAGTTTTTTTATTAAAATATGCTGCTTTTTTGGGCATTCAGCCCGAAAGTAATTTTTCAAAAGAGAATAAATATTTTGATATGAATGAAAGTACTTTTGTCACAGAAATTCCTGTCATTCATCATTGTTTAAATGAAGAAGAAAGTGAGTGTTTGAATCGTTTGATTTCATGTGATTTATCAGAAACGCACCAAGTGAAAATTTCAAAAGAGTTACGTAAAACGTTATTAAATGAATTAATTGAATATTTTCAACTACATTTGGACACAAAATTAGTGATAAATGCGCATTTGATATTAGAACAAGTATTGGATTATAAAAATTAATAAGAGTTTTATTAAGAATTAAATTCGTGTATCCGTGGCATAAATAGAAATTGCGTAACTTTAGTAATAAGGCATCGTTTTTTTTACCCAAAATGAAATTTGTCAAAAGAAAAATACGTTATCACCAACGAAACAACAGTCTCAACAAAAATATCTAGAACAACCAAAGCAAAATGGCAAAAAAAAATAAAACACTCCTCGATAAAATCAAAGCTTGGATAGAAACCCAAACTAGATTACAACTTATCCTAAAAGGGGTAGGAGCAATCGTAGCATTTGGCGTTCTATTTGTGATTTCACTGATTCTCATGGTGAGAATAGGAATGTTTGGAGCATTGCCAAGTTATCAAAATTTAAAAGATATTAGAAATTATACCGCATCAGAAGTTTATACAAAGGATGGCGTTTTGATGGGTAAATACTATATTGAAAATCGTACAAATGTCAATTACAGTGACATTTCACCATTTCTAATCAATGCCTTAGTCGCTACAGAAGATAGTCGTTTTTTTCAACATCGTGGGGTAGATATGAGAGCGATATTTCGAGTACTTTTCAAAACGGTCTTAGGAGGAAAGTCATCAAGTGGCGGAGGGAGTACATTAAGTCAACAACTCGTAAAAAACTTATTT